>JAGQSN010000342.1 GCA_020439555.1 Acidimicrobiales bacterium
TGACCGGCGGCCTGCTGCTCCTGCTCGTCGTCACGGAGGTCCGCAAGCGGGTCCGCCTGCTGCTGTCCAAGGACGCCACCGTCCGCGAGAGCCACCACCGGGTGAAGAACAACCTGCAGACGATCTCCTCGTTGCTGCAACTCCAGGCCCGTCGCAGCCGCAACGAGGAGGCGCGCTACGCCATCGCCGAGTCCGTGAGGAGGATCGGTTCGATCGCTCTGGTGCACGAGACGCTCTCGCGCGAGGCCGGGGAGGAGGTCGCCTTCACCGAGATTCTCCGCCCGCTCGTTCAGATGGTGGCAGAGGCGGTCACTTCCTCGGAGCGACGGATCGAGTTCCAGGTGTCGGGTGACGCCGGCAAGCTGCCGGCGCAGATCGCGACGCCGATGGCCGTCGTGCTGACCGAGTTGCTCCAGAACACGGCCGACCACGCCTTTCCGACCGACGTTCCCCGGACCGAACCGGCACGGGTTCGCGTGGACCTCGACCACGACGACGGCGGGGTGACCATTCGGGTGGTCGACAATGGCGTCGGCGTCCCGGACGGCTTCAGCGTCGCGAACGCTTCCGGGCTCGGCCTTTCGATCGTGCGGGCGCTCGTCACCTCGGACCTCGGTGGGACGATCGACGTGTTCGAGCCGCCCGAAGGTCCGGGGACCGTCGTCGAGCTGCGCATCCCGATGGAGTCGGTCGCGTCCTGAGGTGATCCGAAAAACACGGATGCCGGCCAGGTGGCCGGCATCGGTTTCGATTCTGTGAGGCGGATCCGGGGGGATGGGACCCTGCCTCGGTCACGGACTTGCCGTGACGGTGATGCTCAGGCGGTGCGACGCTGACGTGCGGCCTGCTGCTTGCGGAGCTGGCGACGCTCCTCTTCGGAGGTACCACCCCAGATGCCGGAGTCCTGGTTGGTGGCGATGGCGAACTCGAGGCACTCGGCCTGGGCCTCGCACTGGCGGCACACGGCCTTGGCGTTCTCGATCTGCTCGATCGCCGGGCCGGTGGTGCCGACCGGGAAGAACAGATCCGGGTCGGTGTCACGGCAGGCGGCGTAGCGGCGCCACTCGTCAGATGCGATCGTGAGCGAGAGCAGGTGAGCAGAGCTGAGCGCCACGGGTCCTCCAGGTTCGGGCGTGAGTCACGTGCCGGATTGCTCGTGACCCGATTCACATGCCCTTCCGCTCTACTGCATCGGCAGGTGCGGTGGGCCGCTGTCGACGGTAGTGGCGCGCGCTACCTGTTGCAAGCACTTTTTCGCAGAGTTTTCACTTCTTCGTCAAATTCGTGCCGCATGGCACAGCGAATGTCACTATTTGTGCCGTGCTGACCAGGCGATATCACGTTCCGTGACCATGTAGGGTTTGTAACCGATGGTACGTGTGATCGCTCACAGGGGTGCATCGGCCGCCGCCCCGGAGAACACGGTGGAGGCCTTCGAACTGGCTCGTGAACTCGGTGCCGACTGGGTCGAGTTGGACGTCCGACGCAGTGCCGACACGACCCTGGCGATACACCACGACCCGGTGCTTGCCGACGGTCGTGCCATAGTCGGCATGACCGGTGGCGAACTGCCCGAGTCGGTTCCGGACCTGGCAGCGGCGCTGGACGCCTGCGCCGGGATGAAGGTCAACATCGAGATCAAGAACTGGCCGGAGGACCCCGATTTCGACCCGAGCCTGGCACTGGCGCTCGGGGTCGTCGAGGAGATCCAGCGAAGAGGCGCGCAGGACGACGTACTCGTCTCGTGCTTCCACCTGTCGACCCTGGACCGCGTCCGCGAGGCCGACCCGACGATCGCAACCGCACTTCTCCACGGTCCCCGCTACGGCACATGGGCCGATCTCGCTTCGCTCGTCGCCGAGCGAGGGCACTGCGCGCTGCACCCGTGGGATCACATCGTCGACCGTTGGTACATGCGAGCTGCGAGAGACGCTGGTCTCGAGGTGAACGTCTGGACCGTCGACAACGAGGATCGGATGCGAGAACTCGTGGCGCTCGGTGTCGACGGCATCTGTACCAACGTCCCCGATGTCGCCAGATCGGTACTCGACGGCGCAGCCTGACCCGTCCCCGTACAGGCGAACATCGCCGTTCGTGGAGATGTAGCGTCACGGCATGCCAACCCTCTGGTCGTCCAGCCGCGACCGCCGGATGCGTCGGTGGTCCCTCACCTGCGTGGTCGTGCTCGCCCTCGGCCTCACCCCGTTCGCGCCCAGTGCGTCGGCGTCGGGCCGAGGCACGCTCGACGTTCCACCGACCGCCGCCACCCGGGCGACGTTGCCTGCGCCGTTCACCGGTTCGGTCGACGACTTCTACGTCGTTCCCCATCCGCTGCCGGCCGGTGCACGGGGCGACATCATCCGCATGCAGGCCGTCGACGCCGGGGGTTCACGTACCGGCTGGCGTGTCATGTACCACTCCGTCGACGAAGCCGGACACGACCGTGCCGTCACGGGGATCGTCACCATCCCCAACGCCCCACCTCCCGACGGTGGTTGGCCCGTGGTCGCGTATGCCCACGGCACGACCGGCATCAGCCCTTCGTGCGCGCCCAGCCGTGGCCCCTCGCTCCCGTACCCCTTCGGCATCGAAGGCGTCTTCGCCCAGACCGACTACATCGGCCTCGGTCCCGTGGGCGAACTCCACCCGTACCTCCAGAGGGAGGCCGAGGCGAACGCCGTCCTCGACAGCGTCCGTGCCGCCCACAACATCGCCGGCGCTGCGGTCGGCAACGACTGGTTCCTCGTTGGGGGATCCCAAGGCGGTCACGCCGCGATCGCCGCGAACGAGGACGCCGTCACCGAACTTCCCGAGTACCGACTTCTCGGCACCGTCGCCCTCGTCCCCGGTGCCGAGGTCACCCGCGACTTCGACGATCCGGTCCAGGTCGGGATCATCATGGCGTTCGCGATCTTCGGGAACAGCCAGGACTCCCCGGACCTCGACCCCCACGAGCTCTTCACACCCGAGGCATACGACGCGCTGGTGGGCCCCATGACGACGCAATGCGCCGGAGAAGGGATCGTGGCCGCGATCCCGTTCGCTCTCGCCGGCACGTTGTTCCGGCCCGGTGTCGAGGACCTGCCACAGGTCGTCGCGTGGCGAGAACGAAACGAGGTGGCCCGTCGGCGAGGCGAGTCGCCGCTGTTCGTCGCCGGGGGTGTCAAGGACATCACCGTCGTGATCGCCCGCGTGCGTGCGTTGCGCGAGTCGTTGTGCGCGATCGGTCAACCCCTGACCTACGTCGAGGCGCCGGAGGGCGACCACAACACGACGGGTGTCATCGTCGCGGCGCAGGCGATCGAATGGCTCCGAGCCCGAGCAGCCGGCGAGCCACTGGAATCGGACTGCCCGGACGTGGAACCAACGACCACCACGACGGCTCCGACCACCACGACGGCTCCGACCACCACGACGACTCCCTCCACCACGACTTCGACCACCATCGACAGCTCGACGACGTCCACGACGACGTCCCAGTCGACGACCACCACGTTGCAGGCCCCGACGTCGACGACGGCCGGCTCCGGAACTTCGACGACCTCCTCTTCGTCGCCAGCCGTCGTTAACGCCGCGGGTGAACGGTCCGGAGGTGCTGTTTCGCCGGCGGTTGCGGCCGACGCCGTCACCGCCCAGCCCTCCTACACGGGGTGAGGGAACGGCCGGATCCCCGGCCCCTGGTTCTCTCGAATCAGATCTTGTCGAGCGGACTCACGTCGGGCTGAGCGGCACCGCAGAACTGGCAGGTGTCCCGGTCCGCTGCGACCATCGCGGAGCACGAGGTGCACGGTCGCGGTCTCTTCAGGCGCCGTCCGTCGACGACCCCGTCACGGCCGTCGATCTCGGTGATCCTGGCCGCGAGCTCCTCCTCGGTGATCCCGAGCTTCTCCATGACGAGTTCGGCCAGTGCCGCGGTTGCCAACGCGAGCAACTCCACGCGGTCCTCGAGCCGGTGGATCTCGGGTACGCCGCGTCCGGCGAGTTCCGTCGGTGGGTCGGCCATCATCGCCGGACTCCAGCGCGGCCCGGTTCGCCAGGACGCGCCGGCGCTGTTGGTGAAGATGTCGGAGAGTGCCATTGCTCTTCGATCGGACGTCGTGGGACGGACGTGAGTGGACGGCCTCAGGCGCCGAGGTCAGCCCGTGTAGTCCACCGGCAGAAGCAGGTCCATGGCATCGGGAACGTGGCGGAGTTCCAACTTGGTGATCTCACCGAGGAAGTCCCCGTCGACCTGATAGGGGAACGGCCTGCCATCGATCGCCTCGACCACGACGTGATCGACGTCCGGTCGGAAGTGGACGCTCGGGTCAGCGCTCAACGAACCGTCACCCTTCAGGGCCTTCGCCATGATCCTCAACATCCGGTCCACCCGCATGGAACGAACCGTGACGACGGTCAGCCCGTTGTCGAACGAGGTGCCCGGCGCGATGTCGAACGGCCGGTTGCCGACGAACGTGTAGGGGTTCGTGTTGGCCGCGATGGTGAAGAAGCCGTCGGGGACCCCGTCGCCGTCGTCGAAGCTCAGGGTGAAGTGAGGGCGCTTCGTGTCGTAGTGCTTCAACCAGGTGGTCAGCCCCGCGTACATGAACAGGGGATGGCCCGCCCAACGCTTCAACCCCGAACGTCGCTCCACCTGTTCGACGAGTGCTGCGTCGTATCCGATGCCGACGTGGAAGCAGTAGTAGCGCCCGTTCACCGACCCGAGACCCACACGACGGATCGATCCCGCGTCCATCGCCTCGATCAGGTCGGCCGTGGCTTCGATCGGGTCATTTGGGAGCCCGATGGTCCGGGCGAACACGTTGGTTGACCCACCGGGAAGCACGCCGAGCGCCGTCGAGGTTCCGACGAGACCGTTGGCCGTCTCGTTCACCGTGCCGTCGCCTCCGAGGCAGACGACCACGTCCGTTCCGTCCGCGGCTGCGCTCTGGGCGAGGCGGGTGGCGTGGCCTCGGCGGCTCGTCTCGACCAGTTCGACGTCGTGATCTCCGGCGAGCGCCTTGCGGATCACCACGCGGGTCCGCGCCGTGACCGACGAGGAGAAAGGGTTGACGAGGAGCAGCACCTTCACCGCGGGGACGGTAGGCGCGCCCGGATCGTCGCGCCGAGACGGCGGATTTTGGCGGTCGACGCGGAACGGGTCAGACTCGGGCGCATGAACGTGGTCGTCTGTGTAAAGCAGATCCCGGATCCCGCCGACCCCGGCGCGCTGAACCCGGATCACACCCTCAAGCGTGATGGAAAGCTCATCCTCGACGAGTCGGACT
>JAGQSN010000343.1 GCA_020439555.1 Acidimicrobiales bacterium
TCGGCGAACTTGCCGGAGGTGATGTCAGCCAGCACGTTTCGCATCTCGTCCTTGACGGCCGCGTTGATGATGCGCGGGCCCGACACCAGGTCGCCGTACTCGGCCGTGGTGGACACCGAGTAGCGCATACCGGAGATGCCCTCCTCGTACATGAGGTCGATGATCAGTTTCAGCTCGTGGAGGCACTCGAAGTACGCCATCTCCGGCTGGTACCCGGCCTCCACCAGTGTCTCGAACCCAGCTTGGACCAGCGCCGAGAGACCGCCGCAGAGGACGGCCTGCTCGCCGAACAGATCCGTCTCGGTCTCCTCGGTGAAGGTGGTCTCGATCACACCGGCCCGGGTGCCACCGATCGCGTCCGCGTAGGCGAGCGCCAGGTCACGGGCGGAGCCGGTCGCGTCCTGTTCGACGGCGATCAGGCAGGGGACGCCACCGCCTTCGGTGTAGGTGCGACGCACCAGGTGGCCCGGACCCTTCGGTGCCGCCAACGCGACGTCGACACCCTCGGGGGCCTGCACGTATCCGAATCGGACGTTGAAACCGTGGGCGAAGAACAGGGCGTCACCAGGCTTCAGGTTCGGCGCGACGTCGGTCTCGTAGACCGCTGCGATCTCCGTGTCGGGCAGCAGCATCATCACGACGTCCGCCTCGGCGGCGGCCTCTGCGTTCGTCATGACCCGGAGTCCGGCTTCCTCCGCCTTCGCACGCGAGTCCGAACCCTCACGGAGTCCGACGCGAACGTCGACACCGGAGTCCTTCAGGTTGAGCGCGTGGGCGTGACCCTGGGACCCGTAGCCGAGCACCGCGACCTTTCGGTTCGCGATGTGGGAACGGTCGGCGTCCTTCTCGTAGTAGACGGTGGCCATCTTCTTCTTCCGTGATCGGTGAGCCGGTCAGGTACCGGCCATCTGGTGTTTTCTAGGTGCTGGTGGCTCGGTCGGGCCAGACCGGAGCTACGGGTGATGCCCGTCGACCTCGGTGATCTCGACGACGTTGATCAGCTTGTTGAGCTGCTTGACGATCTGTTCGAGCGGCGTGCTGTCGACCTCGACGACGATCTCCATGAGGCTGAACCTCTCGTCGTCGGTCGGCGCGACGGACAACGAGTAGATGTTGTAGGCCCGACGGGCGAACAGGTTGGCGACCCGGGCGAGGACCCCGGATCGGTTCTCGACGAGAACGTCGAGGCGGTGGCGGGTTGCCGTTGTGCTCATTGTGCGACCTCCTCGACGGGCGCAGCGGCGGGGTCACGTTGGAAGTCCGGGACCTGGACCTCCGAGTTCGACTTGCCGGCGGGGACCATCGGGAACACCTTCTCGGACGAATCGGTGCGGAACTCGATGACGACAGGACGGTCGTTGATCGAGTTCGCCTTCTCGATCGCGGGACCGACCTCCTCGGGCGACTCGACGCGGATGCCGACGCACCCCATCGCCTCGGCCCACTTCACGAAGTCGGGCGTGTCGGTCGACAGGTAGACCTCGCTGTAGCGCTCCTCGT
>JAGQSN010000344.1 GCA_020439555.1 Acidimicrobiales bacterium
TCGGGGATCGACACCTGGTAGTCCGACAGGATCTCCAGCAGCAGCGCCTCGGTCTCGACCTCGACGCGGTCGACCTCGTCGATCAGCAGCACGACGGGGTCCTCGGCACGGATCGCTTCGAGGAGCGGCCGTTCGAGCAGGAAGTCGTCGGAGAACAGGTCGTCCTCGACCTCGCTCCACGAATCGCCGTCACCGCTCGCCTGGATGCGCAGGAGTTGCTTCTTGTAGTTCCACTCGTAGAGCGCCTTGGCCTCGTCGAGACCCTCGTAGCACTGGAGGCGGATGAGACGGGCCCCGATCAGCTCGGCGACCGACTTCGCGAGCTGTGTCTTGCCGGTTCCGGCGGGGCCCTCGACCAGGATCGGCTTCTGCAGCCGATCGGCCAGGTAGACGATGCCGGCGATGCCCTCGTCGGCCAGGTAGTCGACCTTGCGGAGACCTTCACGGACGGCGGGGACGGACTCGAAGCGGTGGTCGGTCATGGTCGGCAGGCTACCGCCGCACTTGACCAGGCGGTCAATCGTTTCGGGGTGCCCGTCGTCGTCGTTCCACCACCGAGGTTTCGACTCCGTTCCGCTCCGCTCAACCATCGGGAAAGCGACCCCACCCGTTCCTCGAGCGAGCGCCAGCGAGTCGAAAGGACCAGCTCTCACCCGAGACTTCGACTCCACTCCGCTCAGCTATCGGGAGGTGGCTGAGCGGGAGTCGAGTTGCGACGTTCTACGCTGACCGCTGGCTGGGCCGTCGAAGAGGGTCGGAGGAGCCTGGTGGACCCCTGGGCGTGGCCCGCGTACATCGGTGTGGTGTGGGGACTCGTCCTGTTCGTGCTGGCGCTCGTTCCGATCCTCGTCATCCAGTACCGCCTCTACGGCGACATGAACGGGCGGCGGTTGGCGGGCGCCTGTGGTCTGAGCATCTACGTCGTCGCTCTCGCCGCGTACACGTTGCTACCCGCTCCCAATCGCTCCCAGGCGTGGTGCGATGCCCACGGCGGAGGACACGGATGGCAGGTCGTCCCGTTCAGCACGTTCGCCGACGCGTTCGATGCGACAAGGGGCTTGGGCGTCCGGGCGACCCTGTTGGACCGGCACTGGCTGGAGATCGTGTTCAACGTCGCATTGTTCGTGCCGCTCGGGATCTGGTGTCGCCGGTTCTTCGAGCGCAGCGTCGCCGCAGCGACCGGCATCGGCCTTGCGGTCTCGCTGCTGATCGAGACGACGCAGGGCACGGCCAACTGGGGTCTTTGGCCATGCCCGTACCGCTACGCGTCGGTCGACGACCTGATGACGAACACGCTCGGTTCGTTCCTCGGGGCAACCGTCGGCTGGGTGTTCCTCTCGTGGATGCCCCAGTCGAGCCGCCTGGAGAGGGCTCGGCTGACCCCTCGGCCGGTGACGGTGTTCCGCCGCTGGATGGGCATGGTGCTCGACGCGGGCATCGTCGCGACAGGCGGCCTGGCTACCGCCATGGCTGTCCGGATCTTCGTCATCGCCACGGGGCATCGCCCGCCCGCCACTCCGCTGCCGGCCGAGGCCGTCATCGCCTATGCGGTCCCGCTGGCGCTTTTCGTCTACGTGCCGGCCTTGATCGGCGAAGGTGCCTCGGTGGGTCAACGGCTCGTCTGGTTGGCGCCACGGTGGCGCGTGGCAGCGACGGTTCGGAGGCGGCTACTGAGGGCGACCGTCTCACCCGGTGTCGCCGTGGCTCTGGCGCTGGTCGGAGCGATCGGCCCGTACCGTCTACGCACGTTGGCGTCACTGTCGGCGTGGGCGATCGTCCTCGTGAGCCTCCTGGCCACGCTCGTGACCGAAGGCCACCGGGGTCTGTCCGGCGTGATCGCCGGCGCCGACATCGTCGACTCGAGGGTCGGTACTGCCGAGGAATCCACGACGACCGATGAGTCGAGCGCCGCCGTCAGCCCCTGATCTGACCGTCTCCTCGGACCACGTACTTCGCCGTCGTCAGCTCCCGGAGGCCCATCGGGCCGCGGGCGTGGAGCTTCTGCGTGCTGATGC
>JAGQSN010000345.1 GCA_020439555.1 Acidimicrobiales bacterium
CGAGCAGGTCGTCGTGGTCGATGGGCTTTCCGACCCGCGGTTCGCGCAGTTCCTCGGGCAGGCTCCAGGTCACCAGTCGGACCCCCGAGCTGACGAGGAGTTGGATGATGTGGGATTCGGCACCTTTGACGACCAGGTCCCCGCAGGATGGGCAGGCGAACGAGTACGTGCCACCGGAACTGTCCTCGCGGCACACCCGGACGGTGACGTCTTCGGAGGTGACCTCGACGTCTCCGCAGGAATCGCAACTCGCTCGAATCGTGGCCATCGACGGACACCCTCTCCCTCTGGACTGCACCGATCCATCGGCTGTTGCGCCCGGACCTTGAGCCATCGGCAACGATGGGAGTCATGGCGTTCCTCGCTCCGCTCCGTGAACCACCGATCGGTTTCGCCCATCGGGGAGCGAGCGCTCACGCCAAGGAGAACACGCTCGAAGCGTTCGAGCTGGCGTTGCGACTCGGTGCGACCGGGTTGGAGAGCGATGTCTGGTTGACGGCGGACGGAGTAGCGGTGCTCGACCACGACGGGGTCGTGTGGAAGGGGCTGCGGCGTCGGCGAATCCGTGACCTGGACCGTGACGAGCTACCGGGACACATACCGGAGTTGGCCGAGTTGTACGCCTCCTTCGGCACCGACTTCGAACTGTCCCTGGACCTCAAGGATCCCGCCGCAGGGACCCCGACCGTCGAGGTGTCCTCCGGCGTCGACCCGACGATGCCGGACCGACTCTGGATCTGCAGCGGCAACATCGGTCGCCTCACCTCGCTCAGGGACGTGTCGCCACACGTCCGATTGGTCTGCTCGACCCGGCTCGCGCAACTGCGACATGGCCCTGAGCGTCTGGCCGCACAACTAGGTCCGGCAGGGATCGACGCGGTCAACCTCCACCATTCCGACTGGACGGGTGGCCTCGTGACCTTGTTCCACAGGTTCAAGCGCCTCGCGTTCGGTTGGGACGCGCAGCACCCTCGAATCCTCGACGGACTCCTGGCGATGGGAATCGACGGGCTCTTCAGCGATCACGTCGACCGTATGGTCGACGCCCTCGAACGCGACCGTCGACGCCGTGAAGGTTCAGCCGACGTCCCAGGTGGGCCTGCTGTGGAGTAGTGCCCGTAGGTCACCGGGGCCGGCCTTGTCCTGGGCCGCCGCCAGTTGCCGGTTCGTCTCGCTCCCGTAGTCAGGGCGTTCCACGGAGCGGAACACTCCGATCGGAGTCGGTTCGAACGGCCCCGCGGAGAGGCGCGACAGGGCGAAGGCGAGGCTCGGATCGTCCCTCGACTCGTCGTGCACGAGGATCGCGTCCTCCCCCACGTCCGAGACCTGCACGATTCGCACGCCTTCACGCCCGTCGAGGACGACACCCTTGTCCTTCTCGGCGCCGAATCGGATCGGTTCTCCGTGGACCAACGGGATGAGCATCTCGTCCCGAGCAGTACGCGACGTGATCGCACCGAACGCGCCGTCGTTGAAAACGTTGCAGTTCTGGTAGATCTCGACCAGCGCCGCCCCTCGGTGGTCACGAGCACGACGGAACGTGTCCATCATGTGGCGGCGGTCCATGTCGTGGGTTCTCGCAACGAACGTGGCCTCGGCTCCGAGCGCCACGCTGATCGGGTTGAACGGCTGATCGAGCGACCCGAAAGGCGTGCTCTTGGTGACCTTTCCGACTTCGCTCGTGGGCGAATACTGCCCCTTCGTCAGCCCGTAGATCTGGTTGTTGAACAGCAGGATCGTGAGGTTCACGTTGCGGCGAAGGGCGTGGATGAGGTGGTTGCCGC
>JAGQSN010000346.1 GCA_020439555.1 Acidimicrobiales bacterium
ACTACAACCACACCGAACGATCCTCCCTCGAAAGCCTCACGGCCGAGCACGCGGTTGCCGAGGGTGCTCTCGCCAAGCTCATCGAGGATGGCGTCTTCGTCGACCTCTACCTGGTCGCCCGCAACGCCATCCAGGCTGGAACCGAGGGCTACGGCCTCAAGTACCTCGAGCGCCTCACCGACTTCGAACGAAACCACGAGATCGACAAGGGCGCCGGTGCTGTCGTCGCGTTCGAGGAGTACGGCTCGACCCGGGACCAGGCACTTCTCGACGCCATCGCTGCCTACAACGAGGACGACGTGCGGGCAACGAAGGCCCTGCGCGACTGGCTCGTCGACCAACGCGCCGCAGACCTTGCTTGGCGGGCCGAACCAGAGAACGAGGACAAGTACGCCGAAGTCGATGCTCTCATCGAGCAGCTCAGCACTTACGCGGAGGGCACACCCCAGCGACATTTCGCTGACCTGCTCGGCTATTGGATACGCGAGTGGCAGGCCTACATCGCGCCGATCATCGGGAAGCTGACGAACGAAACCGCCGCACACCGCGAGGACCGGACGATCCTCGCCGGGCTCTGCAACCCGGAGAAGATCGATCGCCTGACCCCGACGGGGAAGCCTGCCAAGTGGCCCGGGATGCGACTCGCCTTCCCTCCTCAGCCGCTCGATCGGAGCTTTCGAGAAGGCCGAGCAGGACGGCCACGTAAGGTCATCTATCTCAGCCCGGACGGGATGGTCGCCTTCGCCACGATCGATTCGATCGACGTCGAAGGCGGCTCACTGGTGTTGGTCTGGGACGAACGAGCTGTCGAGCAAGGCATCCCCTGCTCGGTCGTCCTCGATGACTGGGTGGGCCCGTCCTCGAAGCGCACCGCCCTCGTGCAGCTCGTCGACCAGGTGCTCGACCCGGACGCGAACGGCGTTGCGAACCCGGTGACACTCGCCTTGCTGCAAGGCAGCGCTCCTTCCTTCGTCCCCGGCGGCGGGCCGGCCGACGGCCGCTTCTCCGACGACACGGACGACCTGGCGCGGTGGGTCACGGAACTCCGGAGCTCGGTGCTGGCCGTCCAAGGGCCACCGGGGACGGGCAAGACCTATCGCGGTGCGCACATGGCGAAGGAACTCGTCGCTGCCGGCAAGCGCGTCGGCATCATGGCGATGAGCCACAACGCCATCGACAACTTCCTCGCAGAGATCGTCGACGTGTTCGCGCAGGCCCCGGCACTCGATCTACGAGCGTCGCGGAACCAATCGGAGCCAGAGGGCGGAGGGCTCGCCGGAGTCAGCTACGTGTCCAGCAACTCGAAGCTCGCCGATCCGAACTTCGACGTCGTATGCGGAACGGCATGGACCTTCGCCAGTAGGGACCTTCTCGACGAGCCCGTCGACGTGCTGTTGATCGACGAAGCAGGCCAACTCGCCCTCATCGATGCTGTCGTGGCGTCAATGGCAGCGCGCAGCGTCGTGCTCCTGGGCGACCCGATGCAGCTTCCCCAGGTCGCCATGGCGAACCATCCCGGATGCAGCGGCCGGAGCGCGCTCGGGCATCTCCTCGGAGACCGCGACACGATCGACGACAGCTTCGGATCGTTCATCACCGAGACCAGACGAATGCACCCTGACGTGTGCAGATTCATCTCCGATCGGATCTACGAAGGGCGCCTGACCAGCCACCCCGACTGCGCCAACCAGACCACCGATCTGGGAACCGGGCTGCGATGGCTGAAGGTGGAACACTCAGGCTGCTCGACCGAGTCGATCGAAGAAGCCGAAGCGGTCGAGGAACAGATCCGAGTCCTCCTCGGCAAGCACTGGACCGACAAGGCGGGAGCCGATCACGTCATCGGCATCGACGACATCATGGTCGTCGCCCCCTACAACGATCAGGTCCGGCTACTGCGCGAGCGCCTCAACGTCAGCCCCGAAACACGCGGGGTCGCTGTGGGGACCGTCGACAAGTTCCAGGGACGCCAAGCTCCCGTCGTGCTGTTCACCATGACGAGCTCGTGCGCCGAGGACATGCCACGTGGCACCGAGTTCCTGTTCTCCAAGAACCGCCTCAACGTCGCAGTGAGCCGAGCGCAGTGCCTCGCCTACCTGGTCTGCACCGAGCAGATCCTCAACAGCAGGGCGAGAACCGTCGAGGACATGCATCTCATCGCCACCCTGTGCGCCTTCGTCGAGTACGCCCAACCTGCCGAGGGTCGGACCGCCCTGGGACATTGATCGCCCGTCAACTGAGCAGC
>JAGQSN010000347.1 GCA_020439555.1 Acidimicrobiales bacterium
GGCGCCGTCGAGCAGCGTCCATTGGTGGAGGCGGCGCACCCGACCTTCCGCGCCGCCGACGTCGAGCAGCGCGATCAGTTCGCTGATGCGTAACCCTCGGGGCTGGGTGGCCAGGTGGGCCTCGATTTCGGTGCCGTGTTCGGTGGGTCCGACCACGGACAGGTGCAACAGGTAGGGCCTTGCGTCGTCGGACACGTCCTTGCCCTTGCGTTGCCTGGTGATGGGCAGTTCACCCGCCGCGAGCAACCGGCCGATCCCGTCCTCGACGACGGCGGGATCGACGTCGCGTATCTCCACGGACCAGTCGCAGACGGCCACTGCCTGCTGCAACGACTCGGTGGGTCCGGTCAGTTCGACCACGTCGGTGACGTCGATGCCGACGGGCAGCATCGTCGAGAGCAGCGCCGGTAGGCGTTCCAGGTCCTCGGCCGTCGGGAGTCGGGGGTGGTCGGGCTCCAGATCGACGTCGAGGTACTCGGCGAGCGATTCATGACCGGTCGACAGAGCGAGCCCGAAGTGGACCTTCGGCCGGGGCGAAAAGCCCTGTGAGTAGGCGACGGGGAGCCCGGCACGTCGGATCACGCGCTCCCAGATTCGGGCCAGGTCGCGGTGGCTCGTCCAGCGGACCTTCCCGGTCTTCGTGAATCGGATGCGGAGTTTCACGTCGCGGCCCCGACACGTTCCGACCTGCGGGTGGGCAGGAACTCGACCGGCACCTCGCCGCCACGTGAGCGGTCCTGGCCGGTCCCCTGGGAGCCGCCTGCCGGTGGGACAGCGGATGCCACGACGTGTTCGACGCCGTATCCGGTGCACGCGCCGCAGTCGTAGCAGGGCGTCCAACGGCAGTCCTCGAGTCCCACCTCGTCGAGGGCGTCGCGCCAGTCCTGCCAGAGGAAGTCCTTGTGCAGGCCGGCCGAGATGTGATCCCACGGGAGGGTCTCGTCCTCGGTGCGATGCCTGTACACGAGGTCCTCGACGCGCATCCCCGCGCGTTCGAGGGCCGCTGTCCAACGGTCCAGGTCGAAGCACTCGGACCATTCCTGGAACGTGCCGCCGTTGCGCCAGACGTCCTCGATCACCGCTCCGAGGCGGCGGTCACCACGGCTCACGATCCCTTCGGCCACCGACGCGCGCGGGTCGTGCCACTTGAGTTGGACCGCGCGGTCATGACGGAGTTCGTCTCGCAACAGGTAGATCTTGCGCTGGAGCTCTTCACGGGTGTTCTGACCGAACCACTGGAACGGCGTGAACGGCTTCGGCACGAACCCGCCGAGCGACACAGTGACCGACGGGCTGCGGTGGTACTCGCGGCCGATCTCGATGCAGTTCCGGGCGAGCTTCGCGATGCCGAGGGTGTCCTCGTCGGTCTCGGTGGGCAGGCCGGTGAGGAAGTACAGCTTCATTCGCCGCCAGCCCTGCGAGTACGCGGAGCGGACAGCGGCGTAGAGGTCCTCTTCGCGGATCATCTTGTTGATGACCTGGCGCATCCTCCACGTCCCGGCCTCCGGGGCGAACGTGAGGCCGGTACGTCGAGCCTTCTGGATCTCGCCTGCGATGCCGACCGTGAAAGCATCGACCCGCAGGGACGGCAAGGACACCGAGACCTGACCACCGAAGTCGGGGTCTTCGACGGTGGCCCGGACGACTTCCTCGATACCGGAGAAGTCCGCGGTCGACAGGGAGGTGAGGGCGACCTCGTCGTAGCCGGTGCGTCGCAGACCCTCGGCGACCATCGTCCGGACCTGTTCGGCCGGGCGTTCGCGCACCGGACGGGTGATCATCCCCGCCTGGCAGAACCTGCAGCCTCGCGTGCAACCCCGGAACACCTCGACGTTGAGTCGGTCGTGCACGACCTCGGTGAGCGGCACGAGTTGTCGCTTCGGATAGGGCCAGTCGGCGAGGTCCGTGATCGTCCGCTTCTCGACGCGGTCCGGTGCCGCCGGGTCGTTCGGAACCGTTTCGACGAGCATCCCGTCGTCGCCGTAGGTGGCGTCGTAGAGGGCCGGTACGTAAACGCCTTCGATCGCAGCGAGGGCGCGGTGGATGCTCGACCGGTCCGGCTTGCCGTCGGCCTTCCAGGCCGCGACCGCCTCGGTGATCTCCCCGACAACCTCCTCCCCGTCGCCGAGCACGACGAAATCCAGGAAGTCCGCGATCGGCTCCGGGTTGTAGGTGCAGTGCCCGCCGGCTCCGATGAGCAGGTCCCCGGGCGCACGGTCCGCGGTGCGAACGGGACAACCGGCGAGGTCGACCATGTTGAGCAGGTTCGTGTAGGTCAGTTCCGCCGAGACGTTGAACGCCAGGATGTCGAAGTCCGACGCTGCTCGATGGCTGTCGACGGAGAAGAGCGGGACGCCGGCGGCCCGCATCTCGGCTTCGAGGTCGATCCACGGCGCGTAGGTACGTTCCGACACACCGTCGGGTCGCTCGTTGATGATCTCGTTGAGGATCTGAAGGCCCTGGTTGGGCAGGCCGATCTCGTACGTGTCGGGGTAGGCCAGCAGCCACGCCGCTGTCTCCGGATGGTGCTCGGGGGTCTGGGCCCCGTCCTCGCAACCGATGTAGCGAGCAGGCTTCTGGACACGGCCGAGCAGAGGCTCCAACTGGTTCCAGACAGTCATGACGTCGGGATTCTACCGACCACCCTCCGCAAGCTGGGGATCACTCCATCTCACGGTCCGTCACCGGGCCTCAGGAGAAGCGCCGCATGTGCACGCTCTGGACCAGTCCGAGCGACATCATCGTGGTTATCAGGGCGGAACCGCCGTAGGAAACGAGCGGTAGGGGGATGCCCGTGATCGGCATGATCCCCATCGTCATGCCGACGTTCTCGAAGATCTGGACGACGAGCATCACCATGACGCCCGTGCAGATCAACATCCCGAAGTCGTCGCGCGCGAGTTGTGCGGTGCGCCATACCCGCCAGACGATCGCACCCAGGGCAAGTATCAGCGCGCCCGCCCCGACCAGGCCGAACTGCTCACCGACCGCGGTGAAGATGAAGTCCGTCGACTGCTCCGGCACGAAACCGTTCCGGGTCTGTGGCCCGTCGAACAGGCCCTTGCCCCAGACCCCGCCCGATCCGATCGCCTTCTTCGACTCCTCGAGGTTGTAACGGACCTCTGCCTCGTCGGCCGTCTTGGCCACCTGGTCCTGGCGGGCGTAGGAGGTCAGCCGGTCGACCTGGTACTGCTTCAGCAGGCCGGAGGTGAGCACCAGAACCGTGACGAGCACGGCACCCAGTGCGATGAGACCGAGGATCCTGGGCTTCACCCCCGCTACGAGCAGAAGGGCGAAGGAGACGCCGACCGACACGAGCGTCGTGCCGAGGTCGGGTTGGAGCATGACCAGGCCCATCGGGAGGCCGCAAAGACCCAGCAACATGGCGACCCTGGTCAGGTCCAGGTCGCCGCGGAACTGCGATGCCAGCCCTGCGAAACCCACGATGAGACCGAGCTTCGCGAGCTCCGACGGCTGGAGTTGGAAGAACGATCCGATCTGGATCCATCCCTGGGTGCCCTTCGTGCTCGATCCGATGCCGGGAAGCAGCACGATCAGCAGCAGGGCGACGCAGGCGCCGTACACGAACGGCCAGTAGTCCCGCAGCTTGCGGTAGTCGAACAACGCCAGAGCGGCCATGAGGACGGTCCCGATCACGACGAACACGACGACCCTGACGCCGGTACCGATCCTGTACGGGGCGACCGGTCCACGGGTCGCGCTGTAGACCATGAGGGCACCGAACAGCGCTACCCCGACGGTCAGCACGGCGAGCAGAAGGTCGACGTGACGGAACGGCGAAGACGGGTTGAATCCGAAGTTGGCGAGCGGTCGCCTGACCGTGTGGAGTCCGGCGCCCGCGCGCCGACCGTCGCCTCGCGATCCTCCATTGGCTCCGGAGCGCGGCGGGCGCGTGGGGCGATAGGTGGAGGCCATCAGTCGCTCCCCGTCGACTGGATCTTCTCGGCGTCCTCGACGACGGCGTCCGTGTCGATCGCTCCGCCCTTCGGGACCTCGAAGGACTCGATCGATCCGTCGGCGATGGGTTCGAGGATCATGTACGCGGTCGGTGCGGCGGCCGACGCGCCGAAGCCGCCGCCCTGGATCATCACCGACACCACGTACTTGTTGTCGGGGTTCGGGCCGTAGGCGACGAACAGGGAGTTGTCGCGCCGTTTGGCGCTCTCGTCGCCGACCTCTGCGGTCCCTGTCTTGCCCGACACCTCGAAGGTGGAGAGCGGGAAGGTCCGGAAGACGCTGTAGGCGGTCCCACGTGGGCTAGCGGACTGCACCACCCCTGCGAAACCGTCGAGGAAAGCCTGCTTCGCGGTACCGAAGTCGACCCGTCGAAGCTCCTTGGCCACGTACGCCTTGTGGATGGCGGAGGGGTCGTGCGACGCCGTCACGACCTTGAGAACCGACGGGCGGTACTGGATGCTGCGAGCGTTCGCCAGCGCCGCATAGGCGTTCGCCGTCTGCAACGGTGTAACGCCGACGGAGCCCTGGCCGATGGCGAGGTCGGCACTGTTGCCACCCCGCCAGAGTTGGGCGTCCCGGAACTTCTCGGGATCGTTGTCGTAGTTCTCGTGGCTCTTCTCCCAGAGCTTCTCGGCGATCTCCTTGTTGGTCTCCGGGGTGGGGATGAGCCCGGGGGACTCGGCGGTCAGGTCGATCCCCGTCTTGTGGCCGTAGCCGAGCTTCTCGATCTCGCGTTGCAGGGCATCGTCACCCCAACGTTCCCGCCCTTTCCATGCCAGGTCTCCGATGCGGTACGAGTAGACGTCGCTGGAGACGATCAACGACGAGGTCAGGTTCACCGAACCGTGCGCCGTACCACCGGCATTGCGCTTCAGGCAGCCCGACCCGTTCCCGGCGCAGAGCCGGTAGCTCCCGTTGTCGAGCACGTACTGGTCGGGGTCGATGATGCCGAGCTTGTAGCCGGCGAAGCTGGAGGCGAGCTTGAAGGTGGAGGCAGCCGGATAGGCCTCCTGGATGTTGCGGTTCGACAGCACCTTCTCCGGCGCCTTGGTGAGCGACTCGTACTCGTCCTGGCTGATGCCACCAACGAGGGTCGACGGGTCGTAGGTGGGATATGACGCCATGGCCACGATCTGGCCGTTACGTGGATCGAGAACGGTCGCGGCGCCGTACGGGGTCGGTGATTTCGACTTGGCGATCTGAGCCTGCAGCGCGGCTTCGGTCTTGTACTGGATCCTGGCGTCGATCGACAGGTACACGTCGTCACCGTTGCGGGGCTCGACGCGCTGGTCCACCAGTTCCCGCACGACACGACCCGTTCTCGAAATCTCGTACACCCGTCGCCCCGGACGTCCACGCAGGTAGGCCTCGTAGGTCCGCTCCACGCCGGCCTTGCCGATCTCGTCGG
>JAGQSN010000348.1 GCA_020439555.1 Acidimicrobiales bacterium
CTTGCTTCTTCTAGTAAGTTCGGGCGATGGCCGAGGCGTTCGAGGAACAGGTCGCCAGGATCGCGTTGTTGAGCGACCCTGTCCGTCGTCGCCTGTACGAGTTCGTCGCGGGAAGCCGGGACGCGGTCAGCAGGGAAGCGGCGGCAGCAGCGGTCGACGTCCGGAAGCCTCTCGCCGCGTTCCACCTCGACAAGCTCGTGGACGCCGGCCTGCTCGACGTCGAGTTCCGTCGCCTGAACGGGCGGAGCGGCCCGGGGGCCGGTCGCCCGGCGAAGCTCTACAAGCGATCCGGTTCCCAACTCGACGTCACTCTCCCGCAACGTGAGTACGACCTCGCGGGCCGACTGCTCGCCGCGGCGATCGACGCCGCATCGCGCAGCGGTCGAACCGCGACCGACGAACTCGACCGTGCCGCCCACGAGTTCGGCGAGACCATGGGAGAACGTGCCGCCGCTCGTGCTGGCACGTCGGCGACCGAGCCCGAGATCGGCGCCGCCATGCTCGCCGTCCTGCAGGAGTACGGATTCGAACCGCGACGTGAGGGCAGTGCGATCGTCCTTTGCAACTGTCCGTTCCACGCGCTCGCGGAACAGTCCACCGAACTCATATGCGGGATGAACCTGCGGATCCTCGAAGGTATGCGCAGCCGCCTCGGCCTGTCCGCGAGATCCCAGCGGCCGCGGCTTTCCCCCCAAGCGGGGCGCTGCTGCGTCACCTTCACCGACGACCAATGATCACCGAGAAGAGAGTCCTGGAGGACCGATGACCGAACCGACCGTCTGGTTCAACCCTTCCTGCTCCAAGTGCCGCACGGCCCAGAGCATCCTCGCCGAACGCGGCATCGACGCGGACTACGTCCGCTACCTCGACCAGGCCCCGAGCGTCGACGAACTTCGGCGAGTGCTCGCGCTCGTCGGCAGCGACGACCCGAAGTCGATCGCCCGCACCGGCGAACAACGTTGGCGGGAACTGGACCTCGACGGAGCCTCGGCGGACCGGATCCTCGAGGCGATGCACGAGAACCCGATCCTGATCGAACGCCCGATCGTGATCGTCGGAGAACGTGCCGTCGTGGCCAGACCGCCCGAGCGTCTGTTGGAGATCCTCGAAGACCCGACCTGAGCCGAGCCGCTCGACGACAGCGCACCGCCTCGGTGGAGCGACCCCGGTCGATCCCGGATCACAGCTACCTCACAGGTGGTTCGGGGTCGGCTCACGGTCGACGGTGGTGAACTTGCGCCATGAGTTCCCTTCATCGGAGTTCCCGTCATCGGAGTTTCGTCGTCCTCGCTGTCGTCTGGGCGCTGTTCGTCGCGGGATGCAGTTCGTCGGGCAGCGGGACCGACGCCGGGCCGACGTCGGTCCCGGCCACCTCAGCCCCGACGACTCCATCGACGACCGCAGCGTCGGGTAACTCCGCGTCGAATACCTCGTCGGGGGACACCACCGCGGACTCGGCACCGTCCGGACCATCCGGACCATCCGGTTCCGAAGCCTCGTCGGCACCCGCTATCCCGGACGGACACAGCGAACGGACCATCGAGGTCGGCGGGCTCGAACGCACCTACCTGCTCTACAGGCCTTCCGGACTGACGGACCCGGCCCCGCTCGTCGTCATGATGCACGGTGGGTTCGGTAGTGCGGAGCAGGCAGAACGTTCCTACGGATGGGACGCGGAGGCAGACAGCGGCCGGTTCATCGTGGCGTACCCCGACGGCCTGGGCCGGGCGTGGAACGCCGGCGGCGGTTGCTGCGGGAGATCTGCGCGTGAGGACATCGACGATGTGGGCTTCGTATCCGACGTCGTCGACCAGCTCGTCGACTCCGGTGACGTGGATCCGCAGAAGGTCTTCGCCACCGGCATGAGCAATGGGGCGATCATGTCGTATCGACTCGCCTGCGAGACGACGTTGTTCGCCGCCATCGCGCCGGTCGCCGGCACCCAACTGGTCGACTGCGCGAACCCGTCACCGACCTCCGTCCTCCACATTCACGGCTTGGCGGACGGCAGCGTCCACTTCGACGGGACGCGTGGTGGAGGCGTCGCCAAGATCGACGGGCCACCGATCCCCGAGGTGATCGCCAGTTGGCGCAAGATCGATGCCTGCGGGGCACCGATCCGTTCCGACGACGGAGCCGTCCGAACCTCGACGGCACAGTGCGCGGGTGGACGGACCGTCGAGCTGATCACGATCGCAGGCGCTGGCCACCAGTGGCCCGGATCGGAGCAGATCCGGGCTCAGGCGGATCCGCCGTCGACCGCACTGAACGCGACCAGCACGATCTGGGAGTTCTTCTCGGCGCATCACCGCTGAGCGGTCCCGAGTCAGGTCAGGTCGTTTCGACTTCGCTCAACGACCGGTGGGGTTCGGTCCTCGGGCGGGCGCAGCGAGTCGAAAGGTCCGTGGGGGTTCGGTCCTCGGGCGGGCGCAGCGAGTCGAAATGCCCGTGGGTGATCTCAGAGGAGGCCTAGTTCGAGCCTTGCCGCTTCGGACATTCGGTGGATCGTCCACGGCGGATCCCACACCAGGTTCACCTCGACGTCATCGACTCCTGGAACTGCCAACACCGTGCGTGCGGCATCCCCTCGGAGGACGTCGCCCATGCCGCAACCCGGTGCGGTCATCGACATGTCGATCTCGATGCGGCGGGTGCCGAGCGGGCCGGGATGCTCCTCACAGCGGTACACGAGACCGAGATCGACGATGTTGATCGGTATCTCGGGGTCGTACACCTCCCGTAGGGCGTCGAGCACGCGCTCCATGTCGAAGGGGGCGGACTCGTCGTGCTCCGTGTCTGCGCCGCCGTCCGTCGTGATCGGATCGAGGCCCAGAGCGTCGGCGTCGGAACCGTTGATACGGAGCAGCGACCCCATCTCGGTGCGCACGGTGATGCTGCCGCCGAGCTGCTGTGCGATCTCGACCTCGCCGCCCTCGGACAGGAGGACGACCTGACCGGCCGGAACCGTGGTCGCCATGCAGTCACGGCGGAGCTTGATCGGGTTCCAGCCGCGGCTCATCGGCTCGCACCGCCGGTCCGGTCCTCGACCACGGCCGCCACTCGTTCACGGAGCGACGCCACCGACAGCCGGTCGAGCACGTCCACCGCGAACGCCGCGACGAGCATCGTCCGAGCCTGCGCGGCTGGGACGCCCCGGCTGCGCATGTAGAACGCGGCCTCCTCGTCGAGACGACCGACGGTCGCGCCGTGGGCGCACTTCACGTCGTCCGCGAAGATCTCCAGCCACGGTCGGGTGTCGGCCTGCGCGGTGGGGGACAGCACCAGGTTCGGGTTCGACTGGTCGGCGTCGGTGCCGACGGTGCCGTGGCGCACGATGACGTGTCCGCTGAAGGAACCTCGACCGTGGTCGTCCACGATGCCCCGGAACTGCTGGGTGCTGGTGGCGTGCGAGGCGGCGTGGTCGACGGTGATCACGTTGTCGTGTCGCTGCTTGCCCGTGGGCAGGTAGAGGCCACCGAGGTCCGAGGTCGCGCCGTCACCGAGGATCGCCACGTCGACCGCGTTGCGGACGATGTGGCCACCGGTGACCAGCGTCGTGGCCTTCACCGTCGAACGGGCCTGCTGTTCGATACCGACGCGGCCGACATGGATCGCGTCGGCGGGTTCGGCGGCCTCCTGGTCGTACACGACCGACGAGTCCTCACCGGCGACGATCCTCGTCGTGGCGTTGGTGACGGCCCGGCCGTCCACGCCGACGAAGGTCTCGATCAGGTGGACATGGCTGCGGGCACCGACGGTGAGGAGGGTGCGAGGGTTGGTGAGCGTGACCCCTTCACCGGGCACGGTCACGTGGACGACGTGCACCGGAACCTCGATCCGCGCATCGGGATCAGTGGTGACCGTGACTTCGGTTCCGGCAGCCCAGTTGAGTGCCTGGAAACCGTCGGTCGGATCGAATTGCGTCCGGGAACCATCCTGGGTCGAAGGACCGCTGAGGCGAAGCCCGTCGATCCCGGCACCGAGATCGGACAGGTCCGGTACGAACACGCCGTTCACCACGACCAGGCGGGGCCCTCCGTGGCTGCCGGCGAGCCGGTCGATCAGTTCCCCCTCGACCGGGGCAGAACCCGGCGCGGCCGGAAGCTCGGCCTCGTCGAGAGCGGCGACGATCTCGGACACCGGTGTGTAGAGCCACGCTTCCTCACGGCCGGTCGGTAGGCCGTGCGCGTTCAGCCATTCCCGACCGCGATCGGAACCGTCACCGCCGGAGGTGTCGGCGGGCACGAGACGTTCGAGGAGCGTGCCCCCGGTCGTCATGACGCGGCGCCGGCTGTGACCGGCGCGTATCCCTGTGCCTCGAGTTCGTGGGCGAGGGAGTGGTCGCCTGTGCGGGTGATACGACCGTCGGTCAGGACGTGGACCTTGTCGGGCTTCACGTACTCGAGCAGGCGCGGGTAGTGGGTGATGATCAGCA
>JAGQSN010000349.1 GCA_020439555.1 Acidimicrobiales bacterium
TCGACGAGATCGTCGTCGTCGACGATCACTCCACCGACGACACCGCGGCTGTTGCTGCTGCTGCAGGGGCGACGGTCGTCGACGCGGCGCAACTCCTGACCGACCACGGCACCGGTCACGGCAAGGGTGAGGCGCTGTGGAAGTCCCTGCACGCGTCGACGGGCGACGTGGTGGTCTGGATCGACGCGGACATCGAGGACTTCGACCCGTACTTCGTGGTCGGCCTCCTCGGCCCGCTGCTGACCGATCCGTCGATCTCGTTCGTGAAGGGCCACTACCGGCGACCGGAGCTGGACGGTGTCGGCGGCGGAAGGGTCACCGAACTGACCGCCCGGCCGTTGCTGAGCCAGTTGTTCCCTGGCCTGGCGGAGATCGCCCAGCCGCTCGCCGGCGAGTACGCGGGGCGACGGTCGCTGCTCGAACGCCTGCCGTTCGTGGTCGGCTACGGCGTCGACGTGGCGCTGCTCATAGACGCCTGGACCCTGGCCGGAGCCGACGCCGTCGCGCAGGCCGACCTGGGTGTACGCCGCCACCGGAACCGTCCCCTCTCCGAACTGGGTCCGCAGGCGCTGGCGGTGAGCCAGGCGATCCTGGACCGTGCCGGCATCCACCCTGTCGGCCCCACCGTTCTCCGACGACCGGGACTGGCGGACGTCCTCGTCGTGATGGACGAACGCCCACCGTTGGCGGAGATCCGCACCGACGTTCCCCGCTGAGGACCCGCGGATCGGGCGGGAGCGGCCTGCATCCCAGGGTGGAACGCCGACCCTCGGCGTTAGCATCGAACAGATGTCCGATGCCCTCCGCCTCGCCTCGCCCGGGGTGGAGTGCACGTTCGTCGCCGCCTCGACCGTGCGCGACGGCCACCTCGTGCTGTGGCGTCACCCGACGGGGCGGCCGAACGGGGACCACCGTGTCGTCGACCGTCCCGGCGACACACCCACGGAGACGGATGATCGGGTGGACCTGCTGCTTCCCGACGGTGACGGCGTGCGGCGACGAAGCGTCCCTGTCCGCAGGCTCGCGGTCGCCGACGCGATCGACGACCTGATGACGATCACCGCGGAGGACCGGGTGACTCCATCCACGCGGGCGTGGGCGCATGCGACGAGGTCGACCCTCCAACTCGTCTCGCGAGGCCGCCTCCTCCCGACCGCCGACTGCGACGGAACCGACGTGTGGAGGGCAGGACCGTTCGACGCCGACGATGTCGAACACTGGAAGGCCTTGGCAGCGGCCCTGCCCTGCAGCGCACATGCGGTGGAGATCGAAGGTTCGGCCCCGCGCAAGGTCGCCTCGCCGGCCTGGCTCCTGGCCCGGTTCCGCGACGCCGTCACCGACGCATACGTCCGTACGTCGGCAGCGGTCCAGGCGGCCGGCCACAGGCCCTTCGCCGCTCCCGAACGAAGCCACGTGGCGGGATCCGCGCGTTGGCTCGTGGACACGGGTTCGGCGAGCGACCCGCCGGTCACCGTGTCGCTCCGCGTGGAGGCGATCGGGCCTGATCATTCCCTCACCGAGGCCCGACTCGACCCCGACGAAGGAGCGACCGACGGCCAGAACGGTGCGGACGTCGACGGTCCCGGGCTTCGGGCCGTGGTCCAGGTGGCCAGCCGCATCGATCCGAGCCTCGTCCTCGACGCGGCGGACCTGTGGCGAGCCTCGTCGACGATCACCTCCCGCTTCGGCCCGGACGTGGGCGACAGGGTGCTGCTCGCCCTGCGGAGGGCTGCACGCGCGTGGCCACCGATCGCACGCCTCCTGGAAGAGGCGCATCCGTCCGAACTTCTGCTGTGCGACTCCGAGGTCGACGAACTCCTGGGACCGACGGCTGCGGCGCTGGCGGGAAGCGGGGTCGAGGTCCTCTGGCCCTCGGGGCTGCTGAGCGAAGTCAGGGTGACGCCGACCGTCTCCACCGGCTCCTTCGCTTCGGACCGACCGGGCGGCCTGAGCCTGGACGGGCTGTGCGAGCTCCGCTGGTCGGTGGTGGTGGACGGCGTCGAACTGAGCGATTCGGAACTACGGGAACTCGTGGATGCCAAACGTCAGGTGGTCCGGTTGCGGGGACGGTGGGTCCGTGCAGATCCCGGTCGTCTCCAGCAGCTGCGGTCGCGCCGCAAGGTATCGACCGCAGCTGCGCTGGCAGCGGCCCTGGAGGGTGACCTGCTCATCGACGGTGAGACGGTCGAGGCAGTCGTCGAAGGCCCTCTGGCCGCCATTGCCGAACGTCTGCGCGACGCAACCGACCGTCCGGACGTGGACGTCCCGCACGGCCTGTCCGCGACCCTGCGGCCCTACCAGAGGGCAGGTCTCTCGTGGCTGGCCACGATGGCCGACCTCGGCCTCGGGGGCGTCCTCGCCGACGACATGGGCCTCGGCAAGACGGTGCAGCTCCTGGCCTTGCACCTGCACAGGCACGAGTCCCCAGAGGGACCGTCGCTCGCCGCGCTGAACGGAAACGGGCGATCGTCGCAGCCGAGCGGACCGACGCTCGTGGTGTGTCCGGTGTCGGTCATCGCCAACTGGGAACGGGAGGCTCACAGGTTCGCTCCGCTGGTGCCGGTGCGGCGCTTCCACGGCACCAGCCGGGATCTGACCGGCCTGAGGCCCGACGCGATCGTGCTGACCACCTACGGGGTGGTGCGGCGTCAACCGGAGTCGCTGTCGTCGATCGGGTGGGGCTTGGTCGTCGCCGACGAGGCGCAGCACGTCAAGAACCCGTCCTCACGCACGGCGCGTGCACTGCGGTCGATTCCCGCGGCGACCCGTTTCGCACTGACCGGTACGCCGGTCGAGAACCGGTTGGTGGACCTGTGGGCGCTGCTGGACTGGACGACGCCCGGGTTGCTCGGACCACAGGACCGGTTCCGGCGCGAGTACGCGATTCCGGTCGAGCGCGACGGAGACGTGGAGACGTCGGAGAGGTTGGCGCGGCTCGTCCGCCCGTTCGTCCTCCGGCGCCGGAAGATCGATCCCGACATTGCGCCCGATCTGCCACCCAAGACCGAGTCCGACCACGTCGTCGGGCTCACGGCGGAGCAGGCCACCTTGTACCGGGCGATGGTCGACGAGGTGATGGCGCAGGTCGAGGCAGCCGAGGGCATGGCCAGGCGCGGGCTCGTCCTGAAGCTTCTCGGCGGCCTGAAGCAGATCTGCAATCACCCGGCCCACTTCCTGGACCAGCCGGGCCCTCTCGTCGGTCGCTCCGCCAAGCTCGACGCCGTCGCCGAGCTGGTGGACACGATCACCGAGGAAGGCGAATCGGTGATCCTCTTCACCCAGTACGTGCGCATGGGTCATCTGCTGGTCGAGCACCTGGCCACGCACGAGCGGGCCGCGGAGCTCTTTCACGGAGGCCTGTCACCTGCGCGCCGCCAGGACCTCGTGGACAGGTTCCAGTCAGGCGAGGTACCGGTCCTGGTCGTGTCCCTGAAGGCGGGCGGTACAGGTCTGAACCTCACGCGGGCGACCCACGTCGTCCACTTCGACAGGTGGTGGAACCCGGCAGTCGAGGACCAGGCGAGCGACAGGGCCTGGAGGATCGGTCAGCAGCGGCCGGTCCAGGTCCACCGGATGGTCTGCGAGGGAACCGTCGAGGACCGGATAGCCCAGCTCATGGCCGCCAAGCGCGACCTCGCCGAATCCGTCGTGGGTGCCGGCGAAGGTTGGATCGGCGAACTGGACGACGACGATCTTCGTGCCCTCGTCAGCCTCGGCGCTGTGGAGGTGTCGTGACAGCCCTCTACGGCCACACATGGTGGGGTCGTCAATGGGTACAGGCCTTGGAGAAGGACTCCGGTCTCGAACGACGTCGCCTTGAACGGGGCCGGACATTCGCCGGGCAGGACCGTGTCGTCTCGCTGAACATCGACGTCGGAGGCGTACGGGCGGCGATGAGAGGTTCCCGGCGCCTGAACTACGTGACCCACCTCGACGTCCACGCCTACGACGATGGTGCACTGCGGCGCTTCGCCGAACGGATCTCCCTCCGGGCAGGGCTGGTCGCGGCGCTGATCGAGGGAGACCTGGAACCGGGGATCCTGGAGGCGGCGAACGACGCCGGCATCGACCTGCTGCCGACGGTCCACGATCTACGACCTCGGTGCTCCTGTCCCGACCAGTCACCGCCGTGCAAGCACGCGGCGGCACTCGCGTACGTCGTGGCCGAGGCGATCGACGACGACCCGTTCGTCCTCCTGCACCTCCGAGGCCTCGACCGCCGGTCGCTGGTCCCCGAACTGCGGCGCATTCGAGGGGAGGCCGCCGACGACCCGATCGGCGCGGGACGCGAGGACGCCGAGGTCGTAGTCGCTGCCACGGGTGACGATCCTGGCGAGCCGGCGCGTGACGCGTGGCTTCGTCCACGCGCTCCCCTGCCTCCGGTCCCGGATCCACCCGACGTGCCCGGCCGCCCGGCCATCTGGCCCGAGGACCCTCCCACCGACGCTCCCTTCGACACCCCTGGGCTCCTCGCGCTGGCGGCCGACGCTGCCACGCGGGCATGGAGCCAGCTACGCGGCGACGGCGACAGCGCCTTGTCCCTGTCGGCATCGTCGGACCTGGTGAGACGGCAGGCGTCCGAGCCCGTCGAGGGCGTTCCTCCCGTCGTGTACGGATCGACCGACGGCGACCGGTCCGCACGGGCCGAGGCGTGGCGCCACGGGGGTGCGGCCGCCCTTGCGGCGATGGACGAGCCCGCCTGGCGTCCACCGATCGCGACGATGGCATCGGCCCGCGCCGCGGTGGAGTCGGTCGGGCTCCCTGCCTCGGCGTTGACGGTGCACCAGAACCGCATCACGGCTCCGGGGTTCCAGCTTCGGATCACCCATGACGGCACCTGGTGGCGCTTCGAGAAGCGGCGGGGCCGCTGGCAGGTCGCGGCGCCTCCTGCCGACGCTCCCGACGACCTGGTGGACCTCTGAAGGCTCGGCCGGCTCAGCCGGCCCCGCCGACCAGGAGCTCCACGAGCCGGTGCCGGCCGTCACGGTCGATCAGGACCGGGTCGAGCATCGGCTCGACGAGGTGGTTCCGCCAGGTGACCGACACGCCACCCACCACGAAGGGGTCACGGACCCAGGCTGGTGGAACGTTGCCGAAACAGACCACCGGACGAACAGGGACGGTCGAGAAGACGGTCTCGGCGAGGACCGTACGGACGGCGTCGGCCTGGGTCCTTGCCTCGACGACGAGATCCGTACGGTCCTGCTCACCGACGAAGAGACGAGCGTCGGCGGTGAACCAGTCACCCAGGTCCCGCTTCTCCAGGGGGCCAGTGAGCGTCTCCTGTTCGACCACCACCCAGACCCCGTTGACGGCGACGACGAGGTGTTCGATCTCGACACCGACACCCAACCCTCTGTGGTGGAGGACCTCGACACCGTGGATGCGAGCCGCTTCGAGCGTCTGGGTGACCCGGGTGTCGTCGATGACACCGCGGTCGACGGACTGCTCGGGGCGTTCGACCACGAGCGGCACACGGCGGTCCGAACGGACCGTGGAGTTGCGCACCGACCGGAGACGTCCGATCAGCTCCGCAGCGGACTGGACGTACTGGGGTTCCGGCCCCGCGCCCTTGTGGTCCGCAGCGCCATCGACCGTGGTGTCCCTCGGGTGCGCCTCGTTCGCTGTGGAGTCGTCCTCCCCGTCCACCTTGGGCAACGGATCGGCTCGACGCAACGGCGGCAGCTTCGCCGCCACCTCGGTCGGCTTGTCCTCCCCGAGGTCATCGGTTGCGGGTTCCTTCGCCGTCGCCCCCTCGGAGGGGAAGCGGCGCAGCGCTGCCGCGGCGGTCCCCATGGTCCGCGCAGGTCGCAGCGGCGTGACGGGATCGCGGGGCGGCAACGGGGGTACGACCCGATTCCCGGGCAGCGTGCTCCGCTCGGCGGTCGGCTGCGTGGGGGGCGGCCCCGATGGTTCGGCGGCTTCTCCGAGAGCCGGGGCTTCCTCACCCCGTGGCTGGATCGGAGCGGCTGGGCCGGTCGCGCCGAGCGGGTCGGGCTGCACGCCCGAGGCAGCCGGCTCGGACGGAACCTGCTCGCTCGGAACCTGCTCGCTCGGAACCTGCTCGCTCGGAACCGGCTCGGAAGAAACCGCCTCGGACGCCGTCGGCTCGGGGGCGATCGCCTCGGCGACGGCCTGACCGGGCGGGGCCTGCCCTTGGACGGCCGGCGTCTGGGTGGCATCGCCGGAGGCGGTCTCCGAAGTGGGAGCGGTCGGCGTGGCGAAGTCGTCGAGGGACGGGCCCGCCGCGTCGAGGAGGCCCTCGACCCGAGCGCAGGTCAGACACCACGCGGACCGCGTCTCCTCGTCCCACCACACATCGGTGCGAGGAGGGAGTCGACTGGAGCAGGCAGTGCATGTCGCTCGAGCGCGCAGGGCGGTCACGGCCATCGTGGTGACTATCGGCGGGGCATGCCCGGACCTCAACATCCAGGCGCGTGAATCGTCCAAAAGGCCCATGCGAGTGCGCGGTTCCGGCTCCCGGGGCGGCGGGTGGTAAGAATCGCCCTGCCGACGTGGAGGAGGAGACGTGGCTGACGCACCGACCACCGAGGACGGCAGGACGATCGGCGGCTGGGTCCTCAAGTCCGCTGATGCTGCCTCGGTCATAGCCGACCTCAAGGAGTTCGGACAGGTCTTCCGCTTTCCCGTCCCTCCGGGTCCACGTACCGATCTCCTCGATGCCGGGCAGCCGTGTTTCCTCTACGTCGCCGAACCCGGGAACCCGAAGGTGAAGCCGGGCATCTGGGCCGTCGGCGAAGTCGTCGGGCCCGTCACGGTCGCAATGGTCGACGAGACGGAGTCTTCCGCCACCGACGGACCGAGCGCGGACGCCGAGCGGCTCTTCGCCGAGGTCGAACTGCTGCCCCTGCAGACACGGATAACCCTGGGTGAGCTGAACGACCATCGGGTCCTCGTCGACTCCGAACTGATCGACAGACCGGATCAGCCCAATCCGGTGGTCCTCCTCCCCCGCGAGGTGCGCGCCCTCGAGGAGTGGGACTTCGCGCTCGTCGAGCCGACGGAGGAACAGGTACGACGCCTCGACGAGGTCCTCGACGAAGACGATGCGGGACTCATCCTCCAGGTGGTCGGCACGGGCCGGAGCATCGGGATCGTGGATGACGGACGCGACGGGCTGCTCGCGGTCGTACTGGTCGTCGACGACGAGGACGTGG
>JAGQSN010000350.1 GCA_020439555.1 Acidimicrobiales bacterium
GCCACAGGTAGAGGCTGTAGCTGCGGTCACCGAGCAGGATGAGCGGACGCCAACCACACACCCTGCCGACCGGACCGTCCGGGTCGAGCAGCACCGACGCGACGATCGCCAGGCCGGCGACGGCGACCGCGGTGAGACCGAACCCGCGGTACATCCGGACGTCACCAGTCTCGGAGAACAGGCTCGCGACGACGATCACCCCAACTCCGGCGAGCGCCGGAACCCGGAGCCACCGCGCCGAGGTGAGCCAACCCCAGTGGACCGCCATCGCGAGCAAGCAACCGGCGAGGACGACGTCGATGCGGGTGTCGGTCCGCAGGTAGAGCGGCAGGTAGTGGGCCTGGTCGGTCCACATGGCGGCACGGTGGACCGCCACGCCGACCATCGCGACCACCACCGCCACCGCCTGGGCGACCTTCGGTGCACGCACCGCCCGCAGCAGCAGCAACAGCAACGGCCACGCCAGGTAGAACTGGGCCTCGATGGCGAGCGACCACGTATGGGACAGCTCGGCGGGGAACGGTCGACCCGACGCCTGCGCGTAGTTCGACACGTACAGCAGCGTCGCCACGACCGACCTGACGAGATCCCGGCCGGGCAACTGACCGACACCGTCTCCCACACCGCCGACCCGCACGAGCAGGACCGCGGTTGCAGCGGTGAACGCGAGCAAGGCCGGGTAGAGCCGTCTCATGCGACGGTCCATGAACTTGCCGACGCGGATGGCTCCGGTGCCGTCGAGTTCCTGGAGGAGCAGCCCGGTGATGAGGTAGCCGCTCAGCACGAAGAACAGGTCGACGCCCACGAAACCGCCCGGCAACAGACGAGGACCCCACCCGGCGGTCAGGTAGCCGGCGTGGTACACGACGACGAGCAGCACCGCCGCGCCGCGGATGCCGTCGAGCCGGCGGATCCGGTGTCTCGGGTCGACCTTCGTCGGATCCTCGGCCGGAGTCGCAGGCTCGGAGGACATCGCGGGCGGGCCTCGGTCGGGTTCGGGGGACAGCGGGCCCGTGGTGCGCCGGGCTCCGGGCCGTTCGTCGACGCTATCCCACCGCCCCGACGGGCCGGCGAACCCTGCCTGCGCGGTCAGCTTCCGCCGGTGTTCTCGTCCACGTAGTCGTGGGTCAGGTCGTTGGTGAGGACGGTGAACGAGCCGTCGCCGAGGCCCAGGTCCACGACGATGTCGAGGTGACGTTGGGCCATGTGCGCGGTCACGGCAACTTCGTCGTGGGCGACGGTCACACCGCCGGCGGCGACCTGCACTCCCCCGTATGTGACCGACACCTTCTCCTGGTCGAAGGCCACGCCGGCGGCACCGGCTTCTGCGGCGAGGCGACCCCAGTAGGGGTCCTGACCGAACCACGAGCACTTGCAGAGGGCGCTGCCGGCGATCTTGCGCGCCGCTGCCTCGGCATCCTCGGCCGACGCTGCGCCGGTCACGGTCAGGTCGATGACCTTCGTGGCTCCCTCGGCGTCCTCGCACATCTGCCGTGCGAGATCACCGCACACCGAGTCGAGCGCGGTTTGGAGGTCGTCGTCGGGGACCGGGCCGGCAGCTCCTGATGCGAGGACGATCACCGTGTCGTTCGTCGACTGGCAGGCGTCGGTGACCAGCACGTTGAACGAACCCTGGACGGCCCGTCGCAGCATGGTCCGCAGCGTGTCGTGGTCGACGGCGGCGTCGGTGGTGACCACGGCGAGCATGGTCGCCATGTTCGGGGCGAGCATCGCCGCACCCTTGGCCATGCCGCCGACCACGGCACCCGAGTTGCCAACGGCCGCCGTGGACTGCTTCGCGAACGTGTCGGTGGTGCGGATCGCAGCGGCTGCGGCGTCTCCGGCGTCGGTTCCCTCGGCGCGGGCGTCGACGAGAGCCGGGATCCCGGCGAGGATCACGTCGATCGGCAGCGGGATCCCGATGAGACCGGTCGAACAGACGAGCACCTCGGCCGGTTCGCATCCGAGTCCGGCTGCGGTGGCGGCGCACATCGCCTCGGCGTCGGCCCGGCCGGCCGCGCCGGTGGCGGCGTTGGCGTTACCGGAGTTGAGAATCACGGCTGCAGCCCGACCGCCAGTGGATGCGAGGTGGGCGTCGGACGTGAGGACGGGTGCCGCTGTCAGCTTGTTGGACGTGAACACCGCGGCGGCCTCTACGGCATTGCCGTCGACGGTCGCGACGAGTGACAGGTCCGGGTCCCCGGACGGTTTGATACCTGCGTGGACCCCAGCGGCGACGAAACCCCGTGCGGCGGTGACGCTCATTCGGACCGACCCTTCCTGACGTGGCGGCCATCCGACCGACCGACGAACGTTATCCGACATCGTGCATGACTATGCAATCAGTTGGACCGCGGGGAAGGGACGGTCCGCTCCTACGATCGCTTGCCGTGGCCACCATCGAAGTGCACCAGTTCCGATCGCTCGAGCCCGGTCCGCGGCTGATCGTCACCGGTGCCGTCCACGGCAACGAGGTGTGCGGAACGGTTGCGATCCGGGAAGTGGTGAAGGAGTTCTCGACCGCTCGACGCCGGCTCGACCGCGGGATGGTTACCTTCGTGCCGGTCTGCAATCCCGTCGCGTACGCGGCCGGTCGCCGTGAAGGCGATGGCAACCTGAACCGGAACTTCGCTCCGACCGAACACCCGGCGACCGTCGAGGAGCGCATCGCGAACCATCTCGCTCCCCTGCTCGCCGAGCACGACGTGCTCGTCGACCTGCACTCGTTCCGGACGCCCGGAAAGCCGTTCGTGTTCGTCGGTCCCGAGGACAACGACGGTGACCTCGAACCGTTCACGCACGCCGCGACCGAGGCGGCTCTCGCGTTGGCGGTAGGCCCGGACCGATTCGTTTACGGGTGGCTCCCGACCTACGCCACCGGCGCGGTCAAGCGCGAAGGCGGTCGGGTCGAGTACGGAATCGGGACGACCGAGTACATGCGCTCCGTCGGCGGTGCAGCGATCACCGTCGAGTGCGGCCAGCACGAGGACCCTGAAGCACCGAGTCGGGCCCGCCGAGCGATCGACAACGCCCTCGCCGTACTCGGCCTCGAAGCCGACGGCCCGGCGGACCTGCCGGACCCCGCCCGGTCCGTAGAACTGATCGAACTCCACGAGGTCCACGATCGCCTCCACCCGGACGACCGCTTCAGCGGCCAGTGGCGATCGTTCGACCGGATCGCCGCTGGCCAGGCGATCGCAGAACGGGCCGACGGCACCGTGCTCGCACCAGAAGAGGAGTCCTACGTGGTGTTCCCGAACCCCGACACCCGCGTCGGCAGCGAGTGGTTCTACCTGGGGCGACCGGGGACGAGGGACTTCAGGGGTATAGCCCGGCAGCGGTGAGCCCCGTCGTCTCCGCCAGGCCGAGGGCCACGTTCGCGGCCTGGACGGCACCACCGGATGCCCCCTTGGTCAGGTTGTCCAACGCGGCGAGCGCGACGACCCAACCTGTCCGTTCGTCGGAGTACGCGGTGACGTGTACGGCGTTGGAGCCGAGCGTCGCCTTGGTGGACGGTGGACGGTCGGTGACCACTACGAAGGGCTCCTCCGCGTACGCCTTTCGCATGATTGCCCGTGCCTCGTCGGTGGTGATCGACGCTGTCGGGCGGGCGTAACAGGTGGCGAGGATGCCCCGGTTCATGGGCGCCAGGTGCGGGGTGAACAGGACCTGCACGCCGGATCCGGCTACATGGGTGAGGTTCTGTTCGATCTCTGGGGTGTGACGGTGATCGAGCAGCCCGTAGGCCTCGAAGTTCTCGTCGACCGCGTTGAACGTGTTCGTCGGCTTCGGCGGGCGACCGGCGCCCGACACTCCGCTGGCCGCGTCGACTACGATGCCGGACCGTTCGACGACCCCGGCCGCGAGCAGCGGAGCGAGGGCCATGGTCGCCGTCGTGACGTAGCAGCCGGGAGTGGCGATCAGGCGCGCGGTCCGCAGGTCTTCGCGGAACAACTCCGGCAGCCCGTAGACGGCCTCGTCGAGGAGGTTCGGGATGGTGTGTTCGGCGCCGTACCAACGGGGGTAGAGGGTCGGGTCCTTGAGCCGGAAGTCGGCGCCGAGGTCGACGACCAGGCGCTTGCCGTCGTGGACTTCGGCGACGATCGGCTGGGAGGTGCCGTGCGGCAGTCCCAGGAACACGACGTCCAGGCCGAGTTCGTCCGCGAGGCCGGCCGTCCAGGGTTCGAAGGTCAGGTCCGGGTACGCGGCGGCGAGGCTCGGGTAGAGGTCCGCCACCCTGGTGCCGGCCTGGCTGTCGCCGGTGGCGAGAACGACGTCGAGGGCGGGATGGCCCGCGGCGATGCGCAGCAACTCGGCCCCGGTGAATCCGGAAGCGCCGACGATCCCAACCCGAAACGAAGCCATGACGTCATCCTATTCGTCCTATTGCATGACTATGCAAGGACGCGTGATGTCGTCGGTGGCAGTACGGTCCGGACTCCCTTTCCACTCACCTGGAGCACGAGATGTCCGAGACCGCACGCATCACCATCGCCAAGCCGCCGTCGGAGGTCTGGGCGCTCGTCGGCGAGTTCGGCGGTCTGGACGAGTGGATGGCCGGTGTGGAGGCGTGCACCGTCGAGGGTGACGTGCGAACCGTCCACACCATGGGCATGGTGATCACCGAGCGGCTCGTCGGACGTGACGAAGCGGCCCGGGCGATCACGTATTCGATCGTCGGCGAGGGAGCTCCGGTCAGCGCCCACGAGGCGACCATCTCGGTGCTCGACGCCCCCGAGGGCAGCGAGGTCACCTGGGAGGTAGCTGTCGAACCGGCGGAGGCCGAAGGAATGTTCCGCGACATCTACCAGGGCGCACTCGGCGCCCTGAAGGACCACCTCGAAGCCTGACCCCAGCGCCCCCTCGCGTCCGAGGTAACGACGCGCCGTTCTCCCAGGCCAGGTCCATCGAATGCTTGACGTGAGGGGCGGTTCGGCGTAGAACTTGGACTCGTGTCCAAGACACCTGTCCAAGTTCCGGTAGCGGAAGCGACCCGGCGGCATCTCAGCGTGCGCCAGTCGCAGACCGTCGACGGCTTGCTCCAGGCCGCCATGGAGGAACTTCGAGCGGTCGGCTACGCAGAGCTGACGGTCCGCAACGTCGCCCGCCGCGCAGGTGTCGCTCCGGCGACCGCGTACAACTACTTCGCCTCCAAGGAACACCTCGTCACCGAGGTCTACTGGCGTCGCTTCGTCACACAGCCGGAACTACCGCCGGTGAACGGGACTTCCGCTGACGTAGCAGACCGGGTGATCGCTGCCCTCTCCGCGTTCGCGCTCGTCGTGGCGGACGAGGCCGAACTGTCCGCCGCGTGCACCGTGGCGGTCCTCGCGGAGGATCCCGACGTGAAGGTCCTGCGCGAACGCATCGCCGCCGAGTTCCGCCGCCGCCTCGCGGACGCTTTCGGCCACGAAGTCGATGCCGCGGTCATGCGCACCCTGCACTTCGCCACCGCAGGTCTGCTCCTGCAGGTCGGCACCGGCCACCTCGACTACGAGGCGATCCCCCGCCTGCTCGACGAAGTCGTCCGGACAGTGCTCGCAGGAACCGAACAGCCGTGACGCCAAGGATTCGAACGACCGCATCCCGAAGGGAGCCCCAGTGACAGACGCCCTCGTCGACACGACGAACCCGACACCGCTCGTGTACGACCCGTACGCGTACGAGATCCACGAGGACCCGTACCCCACCTATCGGCGCATGCGCGACGAGCAGCCCGTGTACCGCAACGACGAACGGGGCTTCTGGGCGTTGTCGCGCTACGAGGACGTCATGGCTGCGTTCCGTGACAGCGAGCGCTTCTCGAGCGCCGAGGGCGTGTCGATCGACCCGGCGGCGTCTGGCCCGAACGCCCACCGCACCATGTCGTTCCTGGCGATGGACCCGCCGCAGCACGGCCGCATGCGGGGCCTCGTGTCCCGCGGTTTCACCCCCCGGCGGGTCGCGGAGATGGAGGACCGAATCAGGAAACTGACCTTGGAGCACCTCGAACCGGCACTCGAAGGCGGCAGCTTCGACTTCGTGGCGGACCTCGCGGGCAAGGTTCCGATGGACGTCATCTCCGAGATGCTCGGCGTCCCCCGTTCGGATCGGGCCGAACTGCGCACCAAGTCGGACCTGTTGGTGCACCGGGAGGAAGGCGTCACCGACGTGCCGCCGGCCGGGGTCGCCGCGGCGCTGGAACTGGTCGTGTACTACGCGGAACTGATCGCGGACCGGCGACGCAATCCCGGCGACGACCTGGTGTCGGCTCTCTGCGCAGCCGAGATCGAAGGCGACCGTCTCACCGACGAGGAGATCACCAGCTTCCTGTTCCTACTCGTCGTCGCCGGCAACGAGACGACCACCAAGCTCCTCGCCCACGCCTGGTACTGGGGTTGGCGGCACCCCGACGAGTTGGCGAAGCCGATGACCGACCGCGCCCGAGTGGCGGACTGGGTCGAGGAAACCCTGCGGTTCGACACCTCCAGCCAGATGCTCGCCCGGGTGACGACGACCGACGTCACCCTGCACGGCACGACGATCCCCAAGGGGGATCGGGTACTGCTGCTCGCCGGATCGGCGAACCGTGACGACAGGGTGTTCGCCGACCCCGATCGCTTCGACCTCGACCGGGACCTCGCCTCGGTGGGTATCGCGAGCTTCGGGATCGGTCGCCACTACTGCATGGGCGCGTCTCTCGCCCGGCTCGAAGCCCGTGTCGTGCTGGAGGAACTGCTCGACCGGGTCTCCTCCTACGAGATCGACGAAGCAGGTACCAGCCGTGTCCACTCGGTCAACGTCCGCGGGTTCGCGACGTTGCCGACCACTGTGACGCCACGGTGAGCCGGAAGGACCGCTGATGCCCAAGTTCCCCGACCACCCCGAGCGGCGAGTCGCTGTCGTGACCGGCGCGTCGTCGGGCATCGGTGCCGCGACCGTCGACGTGCTCGCCGAACACGGTCACCCGGTGATCCTCGGTGCCAGGCGACTCGACCGTCTCGAAGCGCACGCGGAGCGCATCCGGGCCGCCGGCGGTGAGGCGGTCGCCCTGCCGCTCGACCTGACCGACCCTTCCTCGATCGACGCCTTCGCGGACAAGGCTGCGACAGCGCTCGGACCGATCGACATCGTCGTGAGCAACGCAGGCGTCGTGGACCCGATCACCGGCGTCGGCGGCGACCCCACCCGATTCGCCCGGTCGATCCAGCTCAACCTCGTCGGCGCGCAGCAACTCATCGCGCTGCTCGGGCCGCAACTCGTCGAACAGGGCCACGGCGACATCGTGTTCGTCACCTCCGACGTCGTCGTCAGACCACGCACCCACATGGCCGGCTACGTCGCCGCGAAGGCTGGTCTCGAAGGCCTGTGCAGGGCGATCCAGATGGAGCTCGAAGGTACCGGCGTGCGCGCCGGGATGGTCCGCCCCGGGCCCTCCAGCACCGAACAGGGCACGGACTGGTCCGAGGAGACGATTCTGCACGTCATGCCCCACTGGGAGCGTTGGGGGTTGCTCCGCCACAACGGGGCGCTTCTCCCCCGCAACCTCGCGGAGGCGATCCTCGCCATGGTCTCCGCGCCGAAGGGCTGCCAGCTCACCCTCGTCGAAGTCGAACCAGAGGCGCCGATCCAGGAGAACCGGAGCACGTCATGACAGTCACCGACCAACCGGCCACCGACCTCCCACTCCCCCCGAAGGTCTCCGGCGACGACGGGGACACCGGCCACCTCGAAGAGCTGCGAAGGGATCCAATCGGGCTGATGGCGCGCACCCGGGCCGAATGCGGCGACGTCGGCGAGTTCCGGCTCGCCCAGCACGAGGTGGTGCTGCTCACCGGTGCAGAGGCGAACGAGGTGTTCTTCCGGGCAACCGACGAGGAACTCGACCAGGCGGCCGCGTACCCGTTCATGAAGCCGATCTTCGGCGAGGGAGTCGTGTTCGACGCGTCACCCGAACGGCGCCGCGAGATGCTCCACAACATGGCGTTGCGGGACAAGATGATGCGGGGCCACGCCCAGACCATCCAACGCGAGGTCGACGAGATGGTCGCCGGCTGGGACCCGGCCGTCGAGACCGAGATCGACCTGCTCGACTGGTTCGCGGAACTGACGATCTACACGTCCTCCAGCTGCCTGATCGGCCGCAAGTTCCGTCTCGAACTCGACGAGCGCTTCGGAGCGCTGTACCACGACCTCGAACGTGGGACGGACGCGATCGCGTACGTGGACGCGTACGCGGACATCCCGAGCTTCCGTGCCCGCGACGCTGCGCGGGTCGGCCTCGTCGAGTTGATCCAGGCGATCATGGACCGTCGCGCCGCGGCCGGGCCGCCGGAGGCGGAGGACCGTGACCTGCTCGACGTGCTGATGTCGATCGCGGACGACGAAGGCGACCCGCGATTCAACGCCGACCAGGTGACCGGCATGTTCATCTCGATGATGTTCGCCGGCCACCACACGACCTCGGGTACCGCTGCCTGGACGCTGATCGAACTGCTTCGCAACCCCGACGAACTGGCGAAGGTCGTCGCCGAACTGGACGAGCTGTACGCAAACGGCGAGGAGGTCAGCTATCAGGCGCTGCGCGCCATGCCGATCCTCGAGGGCGCCATCAAGGAGGCCCTGCGTCTCCACCCGCCTCTCATCCTGTTGCTGCGCGTCGCGAACGTCGACGTCGAAGTCGGCGGCTACCGGATCCCCGCCGGGAAGATGGTCGCCGCCAGCCCCGCCGTTTCGAACCGGATCCCCGAGGCGTTCGGCGACGCCGACACCTTCCGGCCGGCCCGCTACTACGAGGAGGACCCGGGGGCGGACCTGGCGAACCCTTGGAACTGGATCCCCTTCGGTGCCGGTCGCCACCGCTGCGTCGGTGCCCAGTTCGCCATGATGCAGCTCAAGGCGATCTTCTCCGTGCTGCTCAAGGACTGGACCTTCGAGGCCGCCCAGCCTCCCGAGACCTACCGCAACGACCACTCCAAGATGGTCGTGCAGCTCCAGCAGCCGTGTGCCGTCCGGGTTCGTCGCCGCCAACCCGGCGACGGCGGCGGCGCTGTCGCCGCGGCTGCCACCGTCGGTTCCCCCGTTACACCGGCCAGCGCCTCGACCCGGGCCACCGGTTGGCGGGTGACCGTCGACCGGGACCTGTGCCAGGGCCACGGTGTCTGCGAAGGGGAAGCACCGACGGTCTTCTCGGTGTCCAAACACGGCGACCTGACGATCCTCGACGAACGCCCGCCCGAGGAGGCGCGGGCAGGCGTGGAGGCTGCCGTCCGCTACTGCCCCACCCACGCCCTGTCCATCGTCGACGACGAAGAATCCTGAGAGGAACACACATGCCCGCTTACCCACGTGCCGAGCTCGAGGAGATGGTCGAGCGTTGGCTCCAGGCCAACCGTGACGCCGAGGAGGCCGGCGACTGGAAGCCGATGGCCGACCTGTACACGGCTGATGCCACGTACGGCTGGAACTACGGCCCCAAGGAGCATTTCATGGCCGTCGGCCGCGACGAGATCCGCGACATCGCCCTCGGGTTGGAGATGGGCGGACTCGGAGGCTGGGAGTACCCGTACGAGTCGATCCTCATCGACGAACAGCAGGGCCACGTCGTCGGGTTCTGGCGCCAGATCGCGGACGCCACCCGAGACGACGGCAGCAACTACGAAGTCCAGGGAATCGGCGGAAGCTGGTTCCGCTACGGCGGCAACTTCCAGTGGTCCTGGCAGCGCGACTGGTTCGACTACGGCAACGCTGCGGCCGTGTTCATCGAGATGATCCAGGACG
>JAGQSN010000351.1 GCA_020439555.1 Acidimicrobiales bacterium
CGACCGTCGACTGGCACCGCTACCCGGACCGTGGGGCCTGGGAGTTGCGCGAACGCCTCGCCGCCCACCACTCCCTCACCCCCGAGCAGGTGTTCGTCGCGAACGGATCGAACGAGGTCCTCCAGACCTTGACGCTCACCTACGCGGGACCGGGCCGAACCGTTGCCGTCTTCGAGCCCACCTACGCGATGCACAGCCAGATCGCCAAGGTCGCCGGGTCCACCGTCGCCGAGGGGCGACGGGCACCGGACCTGTCCCTGGACCTGGCCGAGGTCGCCCGGGTGTGCGCCGAGGCCGATCCGGCGATCACCTACGTGTGCTCACCGAACAACCCGACCGGCATGATCGAGACCGAGGAGACCGTGCAAGCCGTCCTGGACGTCGCACCCGGTCTGGTCGTGGTCGACGAGGCGTACTCCCAGTTCGCCCCCTGGTCGGCGCGCGAACTGCTCGACGACGACAGGAACCTCGTCGTCACCCGCACGTTCTCCAAGACGTGGTCGATGGCCGCCGCCCGGCTCGGGTACCTGCTGGCACCCGCATGGCTGGTCGAACAACTCGACAAGGTCGTCCTGCCGTATCACCTCGACGCCCTCAAGCAGGTCGCCGGGACCCTCGCGCTGGACTTCGTCGACGAGATGAACGAGCGGGTGTCGCTCCTGGTGGAGGAACGAGGCCGACTCCAGGCGGCGCTGGCGGAACTGCCGGTCGACGTGTGGCCGTCGAGCGCGAACTTCATACTGTTCCGGCCGCGCACCCGTTCCGGTGACGACGTCTGGAAGGCGTTGCTCGACGAGTCTGTGCTCGTGCGCAACTGCTCGTCCTGGCCGGGACTGGACGACTGTCTGCGAGTCACGATCGGAACCCGCGACGAGGACGACCGCTTCCTCGACGCCCTTCGGAAGGCCCTCCAATGAGCGCACCAGTCACCCGTTCGGCCTCGAAGCGCCGCAGCACCAAGGAGACCGACATCGAGATCACCCTCGATCTAGACGGACCGACCGGCGCGGTGGAAGCCTCGACCGGACTGCCGTTCTTCGACCACATGCTCGACCAGATCGGCCGTCACGGTGGCTTCGACCTGACGGTGCGGGCAACCGGTGACCTGCACGTGGACGGGCACCACACCGTCGAGGACACCGGGATCCTGCTCGGTGAGGTCTTCAGGGAGGCGCTCGGCGACAAGGCCGGCGTCCGGCGTTTCGCGTCCGGGCTCTACCCGCTCGACGAGGCGCTGGTGCAGATAGCGGTGGACCTTTCCGGCCGCCCGTTCTCGGTGATCGACCTCGGCATCGGCGAGGTGCTTCCCCTCGGGGATCCGCCGTTCAACCCCGAGATGGCCGACCACTTCCTCCAGTCCTTCGCCACCGCGGCGGGCATCACCCTGCACCTCCGCAAGCTGGAAGGCACCAACACCCACCACATCATCGAGGCGTCGTTCAAGGCGCTCGCCCGGTCGTTGCGCGACGCCGTTCGGGTCGAGGGCTCGGCCGTGCCCAGCACCAAGGGCACCCTCTCGGCGTGAACGACGACAGGCCACTCGTCGCGGTCCTCGACTACGGGATCGGCAACCTCCGGTCCGCACAGAAGGCACTCGAACGCGAGGGCGCCGACGCGCGCCTCACCTCGGACCACGGACTGATAGCGGACGCAGCCGGCGTGGTCCTGCCGGGCGTGGGTGCGTTCGGGCGCTGCATGGAGGCGCTCTCCGACGCCGGCCTCACGGACGTGGCCCGTTCGGCCGCAACGGCCGCGGCGGCGGGGGAGGGACGACCGTTCCTCGGCGTGTGCGTCGGGTTGCAGATGCTGTTCGACGGCTCCGACGAGTCGCCCGACGCCGCCGGACTCGGCGTGGTCGGCGGCCGCGTCGAGTTGCTGCCCGAGGGCGTGAAGCGGCCGCAGATGCAGTGGAACGTGCTGCGGTGGTCGGAGGGCTCGCCGCTGGCGGTCGGTCAGCCCGACCCGACCTGGATGTATTTCGTCCACTCCTTCTGGGCCCGCCCGACCGAGGCCGGCGACGTCACCGCCACCTGCGAGTACGGCACCGAGGTCACCGCCGCGATCGCCCGAGACCGTCTGTGGGCGACCCAGTTCCACCCCGAGAAATCCGGCGCCAACGGCCTCCGCCTGCTGCAGACCTTCGTCACCACCTGCCGCTGACGGCTTCGCCCCCTTTCCCCTGTGGTTCTGCACCACAGGCGGTGCAGAACCACAGGGGAAAGCGATGCTGGGGCGGTGGTGCCCGTGCTGTGGTCGCGGCGGAGTGCCGCCGTGCTGGCCGTCGGAGCGCTGCTGGTGGCAGCGTGTGCCGCGTGGGGAGTTGCGGTTTCTCTTGCCGACAACGGTGACGCGGCATTCTTCGCCGGGTTCGCCCTGGCCGGGGTGAACGCGATGGTCGGTCTGGCGGTTGGTGCGCTCGTGTTCGGGGCGGCGCCGGCCGTCGTGGTAGCGGTCGGACGGCTCAGTCGGCGCTCAGACGGGCCAGTTCCTCGTCGACGACCGACGGGTCGAGCTTCGTGAACACCGGTGTGGGCTTCGCGATCGGGGTGCCGACCACCACGTCCACGTGCTCCCACCGCGGAGTTGCCGTGTAGGCGCCGCAGATGATCGGGTAGCCCGGGCCGCCGTCGAGATCTTCCACTTCCTCCACGACCGGCATCGGCATGAAGGTTCCCTCGCCGCCCAGCACCTCGTGGACCTGGTTCGACGACGTCGGCAGGAACGGGGCGAGGATCGTGTTGCAGTCCCGCACGCACTGAGCGGCGACCCAGAGGATCGTCGCCAGCCGCGGACGGTCGGTCTCGTCCTTCAGCTTCCACGGCGCCTCGTCGGACAGGTACTTGTTCACCTCACCGACGACTCGCATCGCCTCGCCGATGCCTGCCCGGAGCCGGTGATCCTCCACGAAACGCCCGACCGAGTCGAAACCGGCGAGCACCGCGTCGAGCACGGCACGGTCCGCGTCGGTCAGTTCGCCCGGTTCGGGGATCTCGCCGAAGTTCTTGTTGATCATCGACGCGGTCCGGTTGACGAGGTTCCCCCACCCGGCCACCAGCTCGTTGTTCGTGCGGGCGACGAACTCGGACCACGTGAAATCGCTGTCGGAGGTCTCCGGTCCGGCCGCGCACACGAAGTAGCGGAACGCGTCCGCCTGGTAACGCTCCAGCATTTCGTGCACGTAGATGACCACGGAGCGGCTGGTGGAGAACTTCTTGCCCTCCATCGTCAGGTACTCCGAGGACACGATCTGGGTCGGCAGGTTCAGTTCGCCGTACTCGCCTGGGCTGCCGCCCTTGTCGCCCTTGCCTGCGTAGCCGAGCAGTTCGGCGGGCCAGATCTGGGCGTGGA
>JAGQSN010000352.1 GCA_020439555.1 Acidimicrobiales bacterium
CGCCGCCGAAGATCTCGCTCACCGATTCGTCCTCGAAGACCGCGGTGATCGCGTCGGCGATCAGGGGCGCGATCGAGAGGACCTCGATCTTGTCGATCGCCTTCTCCGGGGGGAGAGGCAACGTGTTGGTGAGCACGACCCGTTCCAGCGCCGAGTTCTTCAGCCGCTCGACGGCCGGATCCGACAGGATCCCGTGGGTGGCCATTGCCCACACCTCCGTCGCGCCCTGTTCCTTCAGGAGGTCTGCCGCGGCGACGATCGTTCCGGCCGTGTCGATCATGTCGTCGAAGAGGATGCAGCGCTTCCCTGCCACGTTGCCGATCACGTTCGTGGCGACGACCGTGTTGGCGACACCTTTCGGACGGAGCTTGTTGACGAACGCGATGTCCGCGCCCAGATGGTTGGCCAGGCGGGTCACCGCCTTCGCTCCCCCGGCGTCGGGCGACACGATCACGAGGTCGTCGACGTCACCGGACTCCCGGCAACGGTCCACCAGGATCGGCAGCGCGGTGAGATGGTCGACCGGCTGGTCGAAGAATCCCTGGATCTGGCCCGTGTGGAGGTCGACCGACACCATCCGGTCAGCGCCGGCAGCCGTGTAGAGGTCGGCCACCAACTTCGCGGTGATCGGCTCACGACCTTCGGCCTTGCGGTCCTGGCGGGCGTAGCCGTAGTACGGGCAGACCGCCGTGATGCGCTTCGCCGATGCCCGCTTGGCGGCGTCGATCATGATGAGCTGCTGCATGATCGCGTCGTTGACGTGGGGGCCGGCGTGGGTCTGGAGGATGAACACGTCCGCGCCACGGATCGACTCGCCGTAGCGGCAGTGCAGCTCACCGTTCGCGAACTGCCGGAGGTTCGGCTGGCCCAACTCCACCCCGAGGTGCGCCGCAATCTCGTTGGCGAGCTCGGGGTGCGAGTCACCCGCGTACAGCTCGAGCTTCTTCTTGGTGACGAGCTCCATCCCGGGCCTTTCGAGCGGTCAGTCCTCGACGGGAACCGAGCCAGCATAGAACGGGCCCGTCACGACCCCTTCAGGGACCGACGCCCCGGGACTCAACACGGCGAACGGCCCGACCACCGCACCCGCGCCGATCTCCGCTTCGCGCCCGTTGGACTGCTCGACGCGGGCACCGTCGCCGACGACACAGTCGACGAGCCGGGTCTGGGGACCGATCTCGGCCCCGGCGCCGACGACCGTGTCGCCCTGGAGGATCGTGCCGGGGAAGATCGTGACGTCTGCGCCGAGCCGGACAGTCGAGTCCAGGTAGGTGTTGGACGGGTCGACGAGGCTCACCCCCGCGCGCATCCACTTCTCGTTCGTGCGGCGGCGCAGTTCGGCCTCGGCGGCCGCGAGTTGGAGGCGGTCGTTGATCCCCTCGGCCTCCGCCGGATCGTCGACGGTGACGGCGGAGACCCGATAGCCGGCGTCCCTCAGGACGGCCACGACATCGGTCAGGTAGTACTCGCCCTGCGCGTTCTGCGGGGTGAGACGCCGCAGAGCCGGCGCGAGGACCGACCGACGGAAGCAGAACACTGACGTGTTTATCTCCGTGATCTCCCTCTCCTCCGGCGTCGCGTCGACGGCTTCGACGATCTTGACGACGTTCCCGTCCTTGCCGCGCACGATCCGCCCGTAACTACCGGCATCGTCGAGCACAGCGGTGAGGACGGTGCAGGCGGCGTCGTTCGCCCGGTGGGATTCCACCAGCGCGGCGATCGTCGAGGAGCGCAGCAGTGGCATGTCGCCCGCGAGCACGAGCACGTCGTGGTCGTCGGCATCGGGGCCGTCGTCGTCGGGCAGGCCGGTCAGGCCGACGCTCGTGGCGTCACCGGTGCCGTCCTGGGTCACCTGTTCGACGAAGGTCAGGTGCGTGTCGAGGTCCTGGGACTGGAACTTCTTGGTCACCCGCTCCGCCCCGTGACCGACGACTACGACGATCCGACCGACGGCGCAGTCGGCGAGCGAGTCGATCACGTAGTGGAGCATCGAACGGCCGGCCAACATGTGCAACGGCTTGGGCCGCGCCGACTTCATGCGGGTGCCGGCACCGGCGGCGAGGACGATGGCAGACAGGCTGCGGTCGGTCATGGGTCCGGTCTAGCGCGTCCGGGCCCGCAGACCCCCATGGCAGCTACGGTGAACGTCGGTGCCGGGCCGATCGCCGCTCGGTCTCCAGTGGGGGTGGAAATTGCCGAAGCGGATCGCCGGGATCGCACTAGTGATCGCCTGTCTGCTCACGCTGTCCGGGTGCGGCAAGGAGGCCGACGAAGGTTTCAAGACGGTGTCGAGCGCTCCGAAGCGAACGGCACAGGTTGCGTGCACGGTCGAATACGGCGTCGTGAACACGGCGCGCGACGCCTACATCGCACTGAACGGTCAGCCGCCGACCCGCACGTCCGACCTCGGTCAGATCCTCGCGAAGGTGCCGACCTACATCGAGGTAGAACCCGACGGGTCACTCGGCCTGACGGCCAAGGCGAGGCAGATGGGCTGCGAGCTTCCCTCGGCGGACGCCGGTGGAACCGGACCGGTCGCCTCGACGAACTCGACGAACGGGAGTTAGCTCGACGTCCGGGAGCTACCGGGGCCGTCGTTTCGACAAGCTCAACGACCGGCGGTTCGCTCGACGACCGGCGGTTCGCTCAACGACCGGCGGTTCGCTCGACGACCGGCGGACGACGCGGATCGGTCCGTTCGACGTTGGCTCGGGGGGCAGGGCTCGAACCTGCGACAGCCGGCTCCAAAGGCCGGAGTTCTACCAACTGAACTACCCCCGATCGGGTCCCCGAGACCTTAGGCGGTCCCCACCGCCGCACAGACCGCCGAAACAGGAGGCCGTGGTAGCGGGCAGACGCGGAACGACCGCCCGAAGGCGGTCGTTCCGAAGGTCTCGGGCCTCAGGGCACCCGGGTGGCTACTTGCCGGCTGCCCGACGCTGCCAACGGGTGCGCTTCAGCATCTTCTTGTGCTTCTTCTTGCGCATGCGCTTACGGCGCTTCTTGATCAGTGAACCCATGGTGGCGCCAACCTACTTGCGGCGGCTCCACCCTCCCAACTCAGACGGCGAAACCCTGTCCGTCGCCCGGTGCGACCGTCCGGACGACGAGACCGGCCGCCGGAAACTCGCCCTCCACGAACCAGGTGCTCCCCGAACCAGCGAGGACCGGAGTAGCTCCTGTGTCCCGCGCCAGACGGTCGCGCCACTCCGCGAGGCGAGGTTCGACGACGAGCGCTGCAGCCTCGAGGTCGTTCGCACCCGAACCGGTGGGGCCACCGAGGCCGTCCCAGGCGCGGTACACAGCGGGTGTCGAGCAACCGAACGGCGGTGTGACGAGCGTGAAGGTGCGGTCGACGTGATCGAGCGGTTCGAGCACTTCGCCGATTCCCGTCACCCGGGCGCGGCCGCCACGCACGCAGAACGGCACGTCCGCCCCGAGTTGCACAGCGAGCGACCCGTCGTCCACGCCGGCCCACCGCAGCACGGCGGCGGCGTCTGCCGATCCGCCGCCGAGGCCCGCGCCCGCGGGGATCCGTTTCGTGAGGCGGACGTGCGCCGTGCGACCGACCAGCCGCAGAGCCTTGCGCACGAGGTTGTCGTCGTCCGAGGGAACCGGAAGACCGCTCGCGCCGATGACCTCCAACCCGTCACCGTCGGAGAACTCCAGTTCGTCGGCGAGGTCAAGGGTCACCATCTCGGCGTCGATCAGGTGGAACCCGTCCGCCCGCACGCCCGTGACACGCAACGACACGGTCAGCTTCGCCGGAGCGGTGACCGTCGTCGTCGGCATCGGCGGATCGTAGGTCGTCACTTCGGCCGACCATCCACGGCGTGGACGAGGCGTCCCCACTCCTGCACCGACACCTGCTCGGGTCGGGCCTGCGGGTCGATGCCGGCAGCGTCGAACTCCTCGGCTGCGACGAGGCCGGACAAGGAGCGCCTCAACATCTTCCGACGTTGGTTGAAGGCACGTTCCACCATCTCGAACAGGCGAACCGGATCCGCGTCGGTGGCCGGGGCAGGAAGTCGGACGATCTCGACGAGCGCCGATTCGACCCGGGGCCTGGGAACGAAGACATCGGGTCCGACCCGGCCGACGATCCGGGCCGAGGCCCAGAGGGCGACCTTCACGGAAGGGATCCCGTAGATGCGAGAGCCGGGTGCGGCGGCGAGGCGTTCGGCGACCTCCAGCTGCACCATCACCAGCATCCGTTCGATGGATGGCACGTCCCGCAGCAGGTCGAGAACGAGCTGCGTGGCGACGTTGTACGGCAGGTT
>JAGQSN010000353.1 GCA_020439555.1 Acidimicrobiales bacterium
CCGAGCGGAACATCTTGTCCTGGAGACGACGCAGTTCGGCCTCGGTCACGCCGAGGGCCTCGGCCGTCTCCATGGCCGACGGCATGCGGCCGAGGCTGCTGGCGAGGCGCTGCTCGATCGACTCGAGCCGGCGTGCGAGGTTCCGCACTGACCGGGGCGCCCAGTCCGCCGCACGGACGGCATCGAGGATCGCTCCACGGATACGTTGAGCGGCGAAGCGGTCAAAGGGAACCCCCCGATCCTCCTCGTACCGCTTCGCCGCTTCGACCAGGCCGAGGGCACCGGCGGTGGCCAGTTCCTCGCGGTCGACATGTCGGGGGAAGTTCACAGCCACCTGGAACACCACATGGCGAACCAGTGGAAGGTGCTGCTCGATGAGCTCCCTCGTCTTCGGATCGGTGCCCGCTCGCATCGTCATCGCCCGTTCCTCACTCCCATTTGTCCAGTCGGGTGTGTTCCGGGTTTCGGGCGCTCGTTTCGACGACTTGAGAGGTTTTTTCGGAGAATCGCCTGCTCAGGGCCCAAAACGGCGGAAATGAGTCGGACGACCTAGGCCAAAGGTCCCGGTTCAGGGTCCCGACAATGCCTTAAATGACATCTTTGTAATTTCTGCGCTCGGGTGAAATGGCTCGGTCAGACAGCCCGTCAACCGAACCTGGCCGCCTTCACTCCCCTGCGCGCCAACTCCGCCAGGAACGGCTTCGGCTCGACCAACTCCGCAAGTCCCGCTGAACCGGAGCGCAGAGCTCCTCCCGAGCCCACGGCCACAGCCGCCACAGCGGCAACGGCACCACTGGCGACACCCGGACGATCCATTGCTCCGAGCACCTCTACCCGCAGCCCGTCGGACCCACGACCCTGCACCTCGACACGCACGGCGCCCAGTCCCGCCTCCGGATGCGGTCGACGAAGCATCGGCAGACGCGACGACAACCTGTCGCGCCGCGTTGCGGCAAGCCTGGACGTAACCCGCCCGACACCACGGAACGCGGGCACCAGCAGCAGCGCGTCGGGAAGCTCGGCCCGGTAGCAGTCGGCCGCACCGATCGGATCAGGGAACCAGTTGAGTTCCCGACCAGAGCCGGCCGGACGTCGCTGCCAACCTCCGTCACGCCAGTCGATCGCCGTGCCGGCCAGCGCCCGATGGTGCTGTCGCGCACACGCCGGCCCCGCGGTTCCGGTACGAGCAACGTGAATCTCGTCGACCGTCTCGAGTTGATCGGCGGCCAGTCGGGCCAGCACGCAGGTCAGGCCCGGAGAGAAGGTGGCACCGATGGCCAGGTTCACGCCCCTCGCCTGCGCTTCGGGATCGAGATCGAGCAGATCTCGTACATCCGCCACCGAGTCCGTCGTCGTGACCGTGTTGACGCCCGCGGCGACCAACCGTCTCGCACGCTCGACCTGTGCGCTGCCGTGCGACGCGAGGACCGCCACAGCAACGTCCTCCAACGGATCCTCGACAGCACGGGCCGCGGCCTTCGAGCCCAGCGAATCCGCCACCTCGGCAACCCGGTTCTGGCTCAGGTCGACCAGGAAGACCTTCGACACCTCCGGAGTCGACGCGAGTTGGCGCGCGGCCCTGGTCCCGACGGCCCCGAGGCCGACCACGGCGACCTGCATCAGCGGAGCTCGTCCGGGGAGAGTTCCTTCCAGCCTCCCCGCTGCGGTGGAGTTCCCCCAGTACCGCGGAGCCGAAGCACCGCAGCGATCCCCCCAGCGACACCCAAGGCCACCAACGCCCGGCGGATCAAGGTCACGTGGCTGCTCCTGTACTCGGATGTGTCGTGGGGCTAGCTGGAATCGAACCAGCGACCTCACCCTTATCAGGGGTGCGCTCTAACCGACTGAGCTATAGCCCCGAGCGGCTGCCGACGGTAGCGGCTGTCTCGGCAACGATGCGAACCGGTTGGGCCTTCGTCAACGCCTGGGTCGGCGCTCCTCCTCGATGACCACCACACGTATCCCACCGGTCATCTCGCTGATCAGGTTCACGAGAGCTGTCGTCAGCACCGCGAGGATGCTCCCGGCCAGCACCCCGATGGCCCCGATCGCTGCGACCGCCTTGAACATCCTGTCGCCGTAGAACCGATAGTTCTCCAGGCCGACGTCGGCGAGGAACTCCTGGAGCCGTTCGATCTGGCCACTCGAGTACGCGACCCCCCAGACGACGACGAGCGTGCCCAGGACCGCCAGGTAGAGGCAGGTGAAAAGTACGAGGGCGAGCTTGAGGACCGACCACAGCTCGATACGTCGAACCACCCGGGTGACCCTGCGGCCCTGACGCCGGCCGGTGGTGCGTTCGAGTTCGGACGGCGCAACTCGCCTCTCGGCGGTACGACGAGGTGGGGAGTCGACGACGACCGGTTCGGCGTCGACCTCGCGTGTTCCCGTCAGCGACGCCGTCGCGGCCAGGAAACCGGGCGGCGCCGACTTCGGGTCGGTCGAACGGTGATCGTGTGAGTCAGGCGCCCGGTCGGAATCAGTCCGAGTCGGCTGACCGCTCCGTGGACGTGGCGGCCGCTTCGGACCCCGCGATGTGAAGACTTCTTCGGTCTGAACGTCGTCGGGCCGGGTGGCGACGTCTGCACCGGCGTCGCCGGACCGATTACGAGGCACCGGGGCAGTCTACGGGACGGGCACCGCCGGACTGCTCTCGGCGGAGAGTCGCGGCCCGGAGAATTCATCAGTGGGCGCCACGATGCCGAAGCACGGGCTGTCGACCGACCACGCCGCACCACGACGGTCACGACTTCGTCCACTTCCCGGTACTCGACGACGGTCGCGTCGTTGGCCACAGCGACCTCACGGGCCGCGGACTCACCTCCTGTGACCGCCGCCAGCGCCGCCGCGTCGGCGGCCGACTGCGCTGCCTCCCGTTCCAGGACGGCCGCGGCGACACGTACGAGACCTAGCGCTCCCACGGCTGCGAAGAGGAGCGCGACCGCGACGAGTGGAACCACCTGTCCTCGTTCTCCGGACATCGAAACACCCCATCGGGTCGCCGACGACGCGCTCGTGTCGGCTCGGACTGTCGGGAAGGCGGTTCGGGGCCCGGTTCACCGGGCAGCAATCAGTCGTCGTCGGTGGCGAGCACGGGTGCGACAGCCGCGACCGAGCGATCCCCGTCGACGTTCATCACGCGAACACCGGTCGCGTCACGGCCCTGGGAGGAGATGTCACGTACGCCCATGCGGATGACGACGCCGTCGGACGCGATCACGAAGATCTCGTCTTCCAGGGCGACCATGAAGGCAGCAACCACGATGCCCTTCTTGGCGGTCAGCTTGATCCCTCGGACACCCTGGCCGCCTCGACCCTGGATGTTGAACTTGTCCAACTGGGTCCGCTTGCCGTAGCCGCCGTCGGTCACGATGAGGATCGCCGTGTCGTCACGGGCGACGTCGCAGGAGACCACCTCGTCCCCTTCCCGCATCTTCATGCCGCGCACGCCGGCGGTCGACCGACCCATCGGACGGACGTCGTCCTGGGCGAACCGGATGGTCATGCCGGCACGGCTGACCATGAAGATCTCGTCCTCGTCGTTGACAGGGATGACCTTGACCAGTTGGTCGCCGTCGCGGAGGTTGATGGCGATGAGACCGGCGCGCAACGAGGAGTCGTACTCGCTGAACTTCGTCTTCTT
>JAGQSN010000354.1 GCA_020439555.1 Acidimicrobiales bacterium
GGTCCGGCGTGCGCTGTTCGGTCATGGGTCCATTCTCAGCGCTGGCCAGGGTGCCTGTCACCTCGACAGGGCCCGGGGTTAGGGTGCCGCCCATGCGAAGTGGAGCTCGGAGGGTCATGGCGGCCGTGGCGATCCTGGTGTCGCCGGGACTCGTGTTCGCTGCTTGCAGCAAGGATCACGACAAGTCCGCGAACGACGGGACGACGACCACCAGGGCTTCCGACCCGGATTCGGGTGGCGGGAATGGGGCGACCCGCAGGCCGGCGTCGACGACCTCCAACCCCGAGGTTCCGACGACGCCGACGACCGAGGCCGTGTCGGGTCAGGTGTTCAGCCCGGCCGGTCAAGGCGACTACCTCAAGGTGTCGTTCGTGCGCACGGACGGTGCCATGCGCAACCTGGCGATCCGCGGCATCGAGGTCACGTGTCTGGCGAAGGACGCGAGCGGTGACGAGTCGAAGATGAAGATCGACATGGTGTTCCCGTCGGTTCCGGTCGCCTCGGACGGGCAGGTCGAGTACACCGAGCCCGACAATCCCTGGCATCCGGCGGTGAGCGGCGAGTTCAACAAGCAGGGCCATTTCGTCGGCAACCTGTTCCTGAACTTCCAGACGAAGGTCCACGCGTGCGGAGGCGACTTCCCGCTCGACCTCGCCCCCTGACCTGGGCGGTTGGTCCGTCAGGCGCTGATTCCGAGGCGCTTGCGGGCGGCGAGCAGCCGTGGGGGCGTTCCCCCGGGTGCCTGGAGGATGCGCAGGAGCACCCGCGTGGCGGCGAGTTGCTGCGGCGTGGGAGTAGGTAGGCACAGCAGGTCCCGGGCCGATGGTGGCAGGCACGCGATCGCTCCGTGCCAGAGCGCTCGCCACACCGGTTGGGCGAGGTCGGGCAGGAACGGCGGCCGGACCAGGAAGGCGAGCCCGGCCGATGCGTACTGGGCGATGGCGAGGTTCGGCCTGTGGCGCTCGATCCCCTCCATCAGGCCCTTCCAGTCGGTGGGTGGGTCGAGCACGCCGATCTCGGTCCCCACCCGGGCGACCTCGCCGATGTAGGTGTCGAGCTCCGAGCGGCTCATCGGGTGCACCCCGAAGCGGCGGTTGGCGGCCCCGATCGTGGCGTACTGGGCGACGTGCACCCAGTGCAGGAGCTCGGGGTCGTTCGCCGAGTACGGGCGTCCGTCCGGTGCGACACCGACGACGTGGTCGTGGACCTTGCGGACGGTTCGGCAGATGGCAGCTGCCTCGATCGAGGAGCCGTACACGACGCACTGGACGAAGTCCGCCGTGCGCTGGGTCCGGCCGAGGAAGTCCTCGCTGAACGCCGAATGCTCTGCGACCCCGGCCATCGCGAGCGGGTGGAGGCTCTGGAGGGTGAACGCGGCGATGCCCGCGATGAGCATTGCCGGCTCGGTGTGGACCCGCCACGCGACGCTGTCGGGACCGAACCAGCCGGGGTCACCCATCTCCTCGGGGGTCGGTTCGAGCTTGGCGGGGTCGACGCCGAGAGGGCTGAGTGCCTTGGTGAGTGGGCCGACCAGGAGCGGCGACGCCAGCGCCGCTGCGGTGGCCGACGTGACGCCGACCGCGAGTTCCAGGAGGGTCGGCGTCTCGGGGACCCAGAGCGGGTATGGGTCGAGGAGGGCCTGGGCAGCCGGCCGGATGCTGCGCCGCGTGCGTGCGGTTCCGGCCGTCGGCTTCTTGCCGATGGACTTCTTGCCCGCGGACTTCGTGCCGTTCGAGCTGGCGGTTGCCGATCGCGTCGCGGGCGTGATCGTGGCGGTCATCGTTCCCCTCCGAGGTTCAAGCTGGGCAGGATGTGGCGTCGAGCGAATCGCCTGGCGTCCTCGTCGCTCCCGAGCGGGATGACGCTCTCGGGCGTGAGCAGGAACGACATCGTCAGGCGGACCGCTACTTCTGCGGCCGAGCGGACATCCGCGATGGCGAGGCGTCCCTCCCGCACAGCGCGGTCGAGGTGGCTGGTCAGGTACTCGCGTCCGAGCGCGATCACGAACGCGCCGCCGGTCGTGAGCATCGGGATCATCGAGTCCGCGTCAGTGGTGAGCAGGCGCTGAAGGAGGGGGTGCGAACGCGCCGAGCGCAGCAGGACCGCGAAGCCCTCGGTCAACTGCTGCTCCAGGCCGTCGACTGTCGCGACCGCCGCGTCGACCTCCGCGAACACCTTGGCTGCTTCCTCCCGCAGCAACGTGGCGAGCAGTTCGTCGCGGCCACCGAAACGTCGGTAGACGGTGATCCGGGCGACGCCGGCCCGACGGGCGACGTCCTCGACGGTCGTACGTCGAAGCCCGAAGTCGAGGAGCTGTGCGTAGGCGGCCGCGAGGATCTTCGCCGAGGTCGGATCCTCGACGCGGTCATCGAGACCGGCGGTGCTGCGTTCGAGGAGTGGTGGAGCGTTCGTCACGTCGACTCGATGATCGGATGAAACAAGTTCTGTGTATCTGTAACACCATTCGAGTAACCGCGCCACCGCCACCACTCGAAATTGCGTAGGTCTGCGTCGCTCAGCGACGAGGATCTACGCCATTTCGAGTGGTGGGAGGGGTGTCCGGCGTGGGCGAGGCGTGGGGACGTCGTGGGCCGTCGTGGTTCGGCGGCCTTAGGTGGTCAGTCGCCGGGGTGACCGGCGCCGATGAGTTCCACCTCGAAGCCGTCCTTGTCCTCGAGGAACGCGATCGTCACGTCCCCGTGGACGGGGTGGCCGGGGTGATCGCCCAACTCGGTCCATCCGTGGGCCGGTGCCTCGTCCAGGAGGACCCGCATCTCCACGTCGGCCGGTACCCGGAAAGCGATGTGGTTCAAGCCGGGACGCAGGCGGGAGTGGAGCATCCCGGGCACCATGTCGGGGGACTGCTCGACCACCACTCCGGTGGTGTCGTCGCGCCAGAGTCGCCCTGTCGACCAGCGCCGCACCGGTTCGTAGCCGAGTTGGCTGAGGAGCCAACCCCAGGATCTGGTCGCCCGGTCGAGATCGGGCACCCACAGTTGGATGTGGTGCACGGACACGCCCGAAGCCTAAGGGTACGGAAGTGCCGGATTCCGCGAACAGGCCGAACGACCCTGTTCCTTCGGCATCTGGCCTGTCACAATCTCGACCACACTCCGCGAGGATGACGGTGCGGAGGGTGTCGTCTTGGAGGGAGGGCGCCGGTGGCAACGGTGGCGTTGACGGGAGCGAACGGAGGGGTCGGCCAAGCCGTCACCGCTCGCCTGCGCGCCGGTGGCCACCGCGTCATCACCGTGGACGTCTCCGATGCCGATGTCGTCGTGGACCTGTCCACGAGCGGCGGACGCAGGGCGATGGTCCGCGACGTGGACGAACTCTGCGGCGGTGCCCTCGACGGCCTGGTCGTTGCATCGGGGGTCCCCGCGGGGGATCCTGCGATGCTCGTGTCGGTCAACTACTTCGGGGCGCTCGCCGCGCTCGAAGGACTGCTGCCGCGCCTGGAGCACGGTGCCGAGCCGTCGGCGGTCGTCATCGGGGCCGCTGCGGCGACCACCTCGGCTAAGTACCCGATCGAGGTCTCCGAGTGGTGTCTGGCGGGGGACGAACCGCGAGCCCGCCAGGAGGCTGCGCGGAACGACCACGGGGTCTACGTGGCCTCGGCCCTCGCGCTCTCGCTCTGGGCCCGGCGTGCGGCGGCAGCGTGGCGTCGGCGCGGTGTCCGGCTCAACATCGTCGCCCCGGGATTCATCGACGGTCCGGCCGCGGACGAATGGGCGGGGGTGCTCGTGGAGGAGTCCATGCCGTTGCCGTCCGGCCGGGTCGCGGTACCGGCGGACGTCGCCGCGGCCACGGCGTTCCTGCTGTCGGTGGATTCCGCCTACATCAACGGGGTGATCCTGCCCGTCGACGGCGGAACCGAAGCCGAACTCCGCAGCGACGACTGGCCTCGACCCATCGGCTACTAGGTTCGGCCGGGCCCCGGCCCGACCCGGTGGTCAGAGGATCGACGGGACGACCGCCTCGATGACCGACGGTCCCTCCGCGTCGAGCGCGGCACGGAGCTGATCGACGAACTCCTCCGCCGTCGTGGCGCGGGTCGCCCTGAGTCCCATGCCGGCAGCGAGCGCGACGAAGTCCAGTCCGGGGCCGGTCAGGTCGAGCATCGCCTTGGCCCTCTCCCCGCCGGCGGACGCGCCCACCCGGGAGAGCTCCATGTTCAGCACCGCGTAGGACGAGTTGTTGAACACGATCGAGACAACGTTCAGGCCTTCGCGGGCCATCGTCCACCACGACTGGAGCGTGTACATGGCGGAGCCGTCGGCCTGGAGGGCGATCACCTGGCGGTCCGGGCAGGCGACCGCCGCGCCGAGCGCAACCGGGAGGCCCTGTCCGATCGCGCCACCGGTGAGGCACAGCCAGTCGTGAGCCGGTGCCCCTGCGGTCAGACCAGGGGCGAACAGGCCGGACGTGTTGCCCTCGTCGGACACGA
>JAGQSN010000355.1 GCA_020439555.1 Acidimicrobiales bacterium
AGTACACGCGCAACATGGTCACCGGTGCGTCGACGGCGGACCTGGCGCTCGTGCTCGTCGACGCCCGGAAGGGGATCGTCGAACAGAGCCGCCGCCACGCGTTCTTGGCGTCGCTGCTTCGCATTCCGCACCTGGTGCTGTGCGTCAACAAGATGGACCTCGTCGACTGGTCACAGGAACGGTTCGAGGAGATCAAGGCCGAGTTCCGCGAGTTCGCCAAGAAGCTCGACATCACCGACCTCGCGTTCGTGCCGGTCTCGGCGCTGCACGGCGACAACATCGTGTCGCGCTCCGCGAACATGCCCTGGTACGAGGGGTCGCCGCTGCTGCACCACCTCGAGGAGGTGCACATCGCCTCGGACCGGAACCTGATCGACGTACGGTTCCCCGTCCAGTACGTGATCCGCCCGCACACCGACGAGTGGCACGACTACCGGGGTTACGCCGGCACGGTCGCCGGTGGGATCCTCAAGCCCGGCGACGAGGTGATGGTCCTGCCGTCGGGTTTCACGTCGACGGTCCGTTCCATCGAGACGATGGACGGCAACCTGGACGAGGCGGTGTCGGGGCAGTCCGTGACGATCCGTCTGAACGACGAGATCGACATCAGCCGCGGCGACATGATCTGCCGCCCCCACAATCAGCCCGAGGTCGGTCAGGACATCGACGCGATGGTCTGCTGGATGAGCGAGACGGTCGACCTGAAGGTTCGCGACAAGCTCGCCATCAAGCACACGACCCGTTCCGCTCGGGCGTTGGTCAAGGACGTCCAGTACCAACTCGACGTGAACACGCTGTCGAGGGATCAGTCCGCATCCTCGCTCACGCTCAACGAGATCGGCCGGGTGCAGTTGCGCACGACCGTGCCGCTGTTCTTCGACGAGTACCGTCGCAACCGGACGACCGGTTCGTTCATCCTCATCGACGAGGGGACCAACACGACCGTCGGCGCCGGGATGATCCTCGGCGCCTCCCTCTGAGGACCGACGGGCTGTGACGACCGGCGACGAGTCGGCGCTGGGCGGCGGGAACATCACCTGGCACGGCGGTGAGGTCACTGCGGCTGATCGGGCCACCCGCGGCGCGACGGTATGGCTGACGGGACTGTCCGGTTCGGGGAAGTCCACGGTGGCGGTGGAGTTGGAGCGCCTGTTGGTCGAGGCCGGACGGCCCGCCTACCGCCTCGACGGCGACAACCTCCGTCACGGGCTCAACTCGGACCTCGGTTTCGGGGCCGCCGATCGCGACGAGAACGTGCGACGCGCCGGTGAGGTGGCCCGTCTGTTCGCGGACGCGGGGGTGGTGGCCGTCGTCCCGCTGATCAGCCCCTACCGGTCGGGTCGGGACCGGGCGCGGGCGGTCCACGAGGCCGCAGGCGTCCCGTTCCTGGAGGTGTTCGTGGACACCCCGATCGAACTTTGCGAGCAGCGCGACCCGAAAGGGCTCTACGCCAAGGCCCGCGCGGGGGAGATCACCGGGTTCACCGGTATCGACGACCCCTACGAGGCCCCTGAGCGGCCCGACATCGTCCTCACCCCGGCCGACGGGGATCCGACGGCTCAGGCGCGCAAGGTCCTGGACCTGCTCCCGTAGTTGACCGGGGTGACCGACACCGCAGGGCGATGTCGGTCACCGGCGTGTTCGACCGATGGCGGGTCAGTTGGCCAGGTCCGGTGTCGGCTTGGCCTCGTCGTGGGTCTTGTTTCCGAGCAGGGAGGGGTCCACGAGGTGACGGGTCACCCAACCGCGCTCCTCGGCCCACACCATGAGCGGCGGCAGGATCACGAGCGCCGAGGCCAGGGCGACGAGGACGTTCATCGCCACGATGATCCCGAAGTCGCGCAGCAGCGGCAGCGACGACGTCGCGATGACGCCGACGCCGACGATCGCCGTCATAGCCGAGACGATGAACGCCCGGCCGGTGCGTGAGGCGGTCACGTCCGCGGCGGCCTGTGGCGCGAGCCCTCGGGCTCGTTCCTCGATGAATCTCAGCAGGATCAGCGAGGTGAACTCGGTGCAGAC
>JAGQSN010000356.1 GCA_020439555.1 Acidimicrobiales bacterium
CTTGTGGCAGCGCTTGAACTTCTGGCCGCTGCCGCAGAAGCACGGGTCGTTCGGCCGCATCTTCGACAGCGGCGTGTAGGTAGCGGACTTGTTCATGCCTCCACCTCTCGGGCCAGGGCGGACCGCGCCGGCCCCACGACGTACAGGGATCCCGTGACGAGAACAAGGTCGTCCGGGGTCGCCAGGGCCAACGCCCTTTCCAAGGCGTCCTCGACCGACGGGATCGACTCGGCGACGATCCCGAGAGACGTGGCGACGGCGGCCAGTTCGGGGGCCGGTATCGCTCGTGGCGAATCCGGTGTGCACGCGATCAGGAAGCCCGCCTCGGTCGCGCCGAGCTCGGTCAGCATCTCGGCCGGGTCACGGCCGCCGAGCATCCCGACGACGACGATCACGGACCCGGCGAGCGTGAACTCCTCCTCCAAGGTCCTTCGGCACGCACGTGCGCCGTCCACGTTGTGGGCGGCGTCGAGCACGACGGTCGGCTCACGTCCGGCGATCTCGAACCGTCCTGGTGAGGTCACGGCGGCGAAGCCCTCACGGACGACCGGCTCGGCGAGTTGGCGGCCGAAGAACGCCTCCACCGCTGCCAGCGCGGCTGCGGCGTTGTCGGCCTGGTGGGCGCCGTGCAACGGCAGGTACAGGTCCTCGACGACACCTGACGGGGTCCTGAGGTCGAGCACCCGGCCACCGACCGCGAGGATCGCCTGGTCGCAGTCGAAGTCCCGGCCGCGAAGCCAGGTCGACTCCGCCGGGGAGGTGTCCAGGATCGGGCGGAGGTCGTCGTCGGTCTCACCACAGACGAAGGTGGCCCCGGGCTTGACGATGCCGACCTTCTCCTCAGCGATCGCTTGGCGCCACGCACCGACACCGTCGGTGTGGTCGTGTCCGACGTTCGTCAACACTGCGACCGCACCGTTAGCGACGTTCGTCGCGTCGTAGCGGCCGAGCATCCCCACCTCGACGACCGCGACGTCCACTGCGTTGTCGGCGAACCACGTGAACGCCGCGGCGGTGAGGATCTCGAAGTAGCTGGGGGTCACGCCGGCAACCGACTCGACCGCCGCTACCGATCCGATCACCCGACCCAGCTCATCGTCGGGAATCGGCACACCGTCCCAGGCGATCCGTTCGTTGATCCTCTCCAGGTGAGGGCTCGTGTAGGTGCCCACCGACAGGCCCGATGCACGCAGCAACTCGGTGACCATCCGGGCTACCGACCCCTTGCCGTTCGTGCCGGTCAGGTGGATCACCGGGTAGGCATCCTGCGGATCGCCCAACGCCGAGACCAGCGAGCGCATGCGGTCGAGCGAGAGACCTTCTGCGCGCCCGGCGGTCGCTTCGAGGTTCGTGTGCTCGTCGAGGTAGCGGAGCGCGGCGGTCAGGTTCACGGTTCGCCCACGCTACCGGGCGAACACGGTCGCCCCGCAGGCCGAGACCGCCGGCCGGTGGGCCGGGGGCGGCTCAGCTGGCGGCGCGACGCGGCCGGGAGGACCGGGACGACTGGCGCGGGACCAGGGTCGGGTTGACCTTGTCCCGCACGACCTTCGCGTCGATCACACAGCGCTCGACGTCGGTCCGGCTCGGCAGGTCGTACATGACGTCGAGCAGGACCTCTTCGAGGATCGCCCTCAGGCCGCGGGCGCCGGTCGCGCGGAGGATCGCCAACTCGGCGACGGCTTCCAGCGCATCCGGCGAGAACTCGAGCTCGACGTTCTCCATCGCGAAGAACTTCTGGTACTGCTTCACCAAGGCGTTGCGGGGCTCTACGAGGATCTTGACGAGCGCGTCCTTGTCGAGGTTGTCGACCACTCCGACAACAGGAAGGCGGCCGATGAACTCCGGGATGAGCCCGAACTTGTGGAGATCCTCTGGCATGAGCTGTCCGAGCAGGTTGCCCAGGTCCTTGTCCTCGGCCTTGCGGATGTCGGCACCGAAACCGACGCCCTTGGCACCGGCACGGCTCTCGATGATCTTCTCGATCCCGGCGAACGCACCACCGCAGATGAACA
>JAGQSN010000357.1 GCA_020439555.1 Acidimicrobiales bacterium
CTCGAGGACAAGCTCCCCGAGCAGGCCCGTGATCTCGTCAAGCAGGCCCGCGACCTGGTCGCCCGCGCCGCCTGACGTCCAAGTTCGTCCGGGCCACGTCCCCGGCCCGGACATTCTCTGAAGTTCCCCTTGCCCAGCGGGGCCGGCCTGGCCGGCCCCGCTGGCGCGTCCGGTAGCGTGCCGTCGATGACCGACACCTCGAAGGTCCTGCGCTACCTCGAGCTCGCCGCCGCCCGAGCCGAGTCCGACGACCACCCGGACCTGCCACCCGAAACCGAGGCGATCGACCACGCCCGCCGTCACCTGGCGACCGCCGGTGAGTTCGCCCACGCCGGATCCGCGATCCCCGACGGCGCACGCCTGCGGCCCGTCAAGCAGGCGCTCGTGACCGGATTCCGGCCCGTCACCTCCCACCAGCGGCAGTTCAACGAGAACCTCCTCGCCGCGGTCGACGGCCTCACCGCTGCCGTGGAGCGGATCGCCCGGGACTTCACACTCGTCCAACAGGGCCACAACCGGGTCCAGGCGTCGATGACGAACACCGAGCTCGCCGTGGACGACGTGACCGAGCAGATCGACCGGATCACCGTCGCCCTCGAACAGGTCCAGCACCGTCTCCAACAGGAGGACTCGCTGGAATCGGCCCGTCTGGAGGACATCGGCGCCCGGATGTCCGCCGTCGAAGCGAAGCAGAACCTCGTGTTCCGCACCGCCCGGCAGGCCCTGACCAACGGCGAGGTCGAGGGCGCCGTGACCGTGTTCAGCCGGGAGCTCGACAACGGCCACGAGGAGCTGTACCAGGACCTCGAGGACCGCTTCCGCGGATCGCGGGACCACGTGCGTGCACTGGTCGCCGAATACCTGCCCGACATCGAGTCGGTGCCCGGGGCCGGGCCGGTCGTCGACGTCGGTTGCGGGCGCGGCGAATGGCTCGAGGTCCTTCGGGACGCATCCGTCGAGTCCTACGGAGTCGACCTGAACGAGACGGTCGTGCAGCGCTGCACCGACCGGGGACTCGACGTCCGCCACGGCGACGCCCTCGCCCACCTGCGGGAGATACCGGAAGGTTCGGTTCGGGCCGTGACGAGCTTCCACCTCGTCGAGCACCTGACCCTCGACACGATGATGGCGCTGCTCGAGGCCGCGTACCTGGCACTCAAACCCGGCGGTGTCCTGATCCTGGAGACACCCAACCCGACGAACATCATCGTCGGGGCGTCGTCGTTCTACCTGGACCCGACCCACATCAAGCCGGTTCACCCCGACTTCCTCCAGTTCCTGGCGTTGTCGTCGGGATTCGTGGACGCGGAGATCCGCTACCTGCACCCCGTCGCCGGTGACGTGCTCGAACCCGAGGACCTCGCTTCCCACGCGACGGACCCGGTACGGGCCAGAACGCTGGTGGACCGGATCAACTGGGCGCTCACCGGCCCGATGGACTACTCGGTCGTCGCCCGCAAGGCGATCCCGGCCGAAGCGTGACGCCACCACGGTGAACGCCAGGGCGCGCATCGCCGTCCTGAAACCCGATCACGGGATCGTCGGCGGCTTCGAGCGCGTCGTGGACCGCGTCGAGACGATCCTCATGGACGCCGGCCACGAAGTGACCCGCGTCAGCGTCGACATGGCGGTGCGTGCCCACGCCGTCGACGACCTGCCGGTCCCCGCCGAGGTCTGGAACGCGGCACCGGAGTACTTCGCCTACGTAGCGGCGCGCACCCGCTTCGACCGGCTCGACACGAGTCGCTTCGACATGGTGCTGTCGACCCAACCGCCGTCGTTCAGCCACCGCCACCCACGGCACCTCGCGCTCTTCTACCACCACCACCGCGTGATGTACGACCTGCTCGAACGGTACGTGGAGGCCGGTTTCGCCGCTGATCCGGGCGTGCACCGAGCTGCTGCGGAGACGGTCCGAACGCTCGACCAGCCGCGCCTCGAAGCAGTCACCCACTTCCTGACGCCATCGGACGCCGTGGCCGCACGGTTGGATCGCTTCAACTCGATCACCGGTACCGGCCGCTTCCTGGCGGGGGTCGGCGTCGACATCTCCGTCGCCGCCGGCGGATCAGCGGTCGATACCGGGGCGGCGGCGAACGGGGTTGCGACCGGAACCGGCGCGGTGCTCTGCGTCGGTCGCCACGAGTTCCCGAAGCGGTGCGAACTGCTGGTGGCCGCCGCACACCTGCTCGACGGGCCCGAGGTGCACATCGTCGGGACCGGAGGGCGTCTCGCGTTCACCAGGGAACTGGACCGCCGGTTCGCGAGCGGTGAGCTCGATCCCGCCACGGTCGACGACGTGACTCTGTGGTGCAACACGGGTCGCGCGGATTCACCCGTCGGAACGGCCGCGCTCGGAGCGGGATCGGGTGGCTCGACTGGTGATCGCCATGTCCGTTCGAGTCCGGTGCGCTTCAGCGGCTGGGTCGACGACGCCACGCTGAACGCCGCGTACCGCGACGCACCATGTGTCGTGGCCCCCGCCTTGGACGAGGACTACGGCCTGACGGCGATCGAGGCCATGGCCCACGGTCGACCGGTCGTCGTGTGCCACGACGGCGGCGGATTGGCCGAACTCGTCGAGCACCTGCGGACCGGTCTCGTCGTCGATCCGACGCCGACGGCCCTGGCGGAAGGGATCCGTCTGCTCACCGAGGACCGCGACCTGGCCGAGGAACTGGGCCGCAACGGAAGACTGCGGGCGGCCGAACTCAACTGGGTCACCGCTGCGGACCAACTCCTGGAAGGCGTCCGGACGGTCCTCGACTCCTGACCCACCCCCGCCCCGCCCTGCCCTGCTCGGCCTCGGGTGCTTTCCCCTGTGTTTCTGCACCGCCGGCGGTGCAGAAACACAGGGGAAACGCATTCGGGCAGGTCAGAGGGGGTTGGCGATGCGGTGGTAGAGGTCCGCGATCGCGTCAGCGGTGCGGTCCCAGTCGTACGCGTCGACCCTCGCCTGGCCCGCTGATACCCGGGCCGCGGCAGCGAACTCGTCCGCCAACGTCACCTGCAACGCTTCGGCCAGGGCGTCCGGGTCCCCCGCCGGCACCAGCAACGCCGCGTCCTCACCGACGACCTCCTCGGTGGTCGGTATGCGCGTCGCCACCACGGGAGTACCTGCCGCCAACGCCTCCAGCGGGACGAGCCCGAACCCCTCGTAGACGCTCGGGTACGCGACGACCGATGCTCCCCGCAGCAGCGCCCAACGATCGGCGGCGCCGACCCAGTTGAGGCGACGGATCCTGCGACGGTGCGGGCTGCGATCCAGTGCTTCCAGCAGGGCGTTCACTCCCCAACCGTCCGGTCCGGCGATCACGAGGCGCAGATCCGGATCGGCCGAGGCGATCCGGTCGAACGCCGCGACCAAAGCCGGGAGGTCCTTGCGGGGCTCGACAGTGCTCAGCGCGAGCACGTACCGCTCCCCTCCAGCGAGCCGCCGACCGCGAGCAGCGTCGCTCCCCTCGGCTGGAGCTGGTGGTCGGCGGAACCCGTTCGGGATGGCTACGACCCGGTCGGCCGCGTGGGGCCATTGCTCGCGGACTTCTGCCGCGATCGCGTGGCTGACGGTGTGGATCCACGCGCCACGCTCCAGGGAACGTTCCAGCAGTGACGGCCAGCGTCGAACGTCGTCGGTGACCATCTCGGGGTAGCGCAGCGCAGTGAGGTCGTGCACGGTGACCAACTCGGTGGCACCACCACCTGGTGGGGTGACGTGGTTAGGGCCGTGCACCACGTCACAAGGTCCGGCGAGCCATTCGGCATCCGGGTGGTTCCCTCGTGCCCACGCCGGTCGTGCCAGCCGAGCCGGGACCGGTCTCGAGCGAACCGGAATCCCATCCGGAACCGTGGCCTCCAGCCGGGAGCGCCCGCGCCACGAGATAGCGAACGCTGTCACGGCCAGATCATCACGGCGGGCCAGGCCGTCGAGCACCTCGCGCACGAACACGCCGACACCCGTCGGCGTGTCGAGCAGCGCGGTCGAGTCGAAGGCGACGCGCAGGGGCCGCCTTCCGGCGGTCAGGGCCGTCCCCGCAGTTGCTCGTTCAGGGCCGCCAGCTCGGCGGCGTGGGCCGTGCGGGTGCGGATGAGCTCGGCCCGCAGATCCTCAACCTGCTGCTGCAACTCGGTGTCGTGACGAGCGACCGCTCGCTCGACTTCGAGGCGGACCCGTCGCTCCGCCGGTGCCAGGAGCCGCGTCCTGAACGATCGTGCTCGGCTGGCCAGGTCGTGCCCCTCGAACCACCCCGGCACGTGGGACTCGTCCGACACGTCCTCGTAGGAGGACGCCGGCTCCGGACCGTCCACTCCGAGCCTGCTGCGCAGCCTGTCCACGGCTGATCGATCGAGGGAGAAGGTCGTCATGGCTTCACCTCATCGGGAGGAGGAGGTCGCCCGACGCGCGGCCAGGTCGATGGTCGCGGGCCGGAGGACGGGCGTCGGCTCGGACTCTGTCGTCAGGTCGATCCGGCCCGACGGCTCCGGCCAAGTGAAATCGAAATTGCGGTCCGCGACGACAGCCGTCGGGACGGTCGGCACATCGGCGGGTCCACGGTGCGGGAGCCCTTCCACCGCCGGAAGGCCGAGCCGTCTGGCGACGACCCCAGCGGCATGCCCCAGGTCGAGGTGGTGCTCGGCGAACCTTCTGCCACGCCGCGAGAACTCCGCTGCCCGGTCGAGGTCCGCGGCTAGCTCTCGTGCCGCGGCGTCCGCCCTCCTGCGGCCGGTCACCACGATCGCTTCGAGGTCGGGGTGAAGGTCGAGCCGCTCCGCCGAGAACGGACTGGTCACCACCGGTGTGCCGAGAGCGAGCGCCAACGGGAGCATCGGCCCGGTGACGACTGCCGCTGATGCCAGCGTGAGCGCTGCCACCACGTCGTCACTGATCCGTTGGCAGTCGACGGCGACGGCAAGGTCGTCGGGAAGTCCGAGCTCGCGTCGGGCGGCGAGCCGTTCCTCCGGTGTGCGTACGGTCCAGCAGGCGATATCGACCCCGGCCCGGGGAACGAGCACGGCACCGTGGTCGATGAGCTTCTGGTCGTGGCTGAGGGCTACTTCCACGTCCTGACGGGCGGCGGCGCGCAGGCTGGCCCGGTCGTTCACGAATACGGCAGCCGGCGCAGCGGTGAGGCCCGGCAGGAGTTCGACTCGCGTCACGAGGAACGCGTCGGGCTGCTGTCCGGTGTGCTGGATCTTCTGCCAGGACACCACGGAGCGTCCGAGTCCGAGCACGGACAGGAACGGAATTGCGGAGCGGGCGGTGTGCGGGGTGGCGGCGAGGGCGATCGTCGCGGTGCTCCACGCCGGCCGGTCGGCGCCGCCGTTACGACTCCCGGATTCGACGGTGAGAGTGCGTTCGGGTCGATCACGCATGGGGAAAGTCTCGCGAACGCAGCAGCGCGAAAGGCTGATACCACTACCCTCGCCGAGCGTGAGTCAGCGCTGGCGGTTCGAATCGTGAAGATCGCCGTCGTCGCGCCGCGCGCCGCCCAGGGCACGTGGGGAGGAGCCGAACGAGCGGTGCGCGGCCTCCGTCGGGCGATCGAGGAACACACCGATCACCACGCGGAGATCGTCGAGGTGACCGTCGACGAATCGAACCTGATCGGCCTCGTCCACGGGTACCACGAGAGCTCCGTGCTGGACCTGTCCGCCTACGACCGGGTGATCTCGGTGAAGTACCCGGTGTGGTTGCTGTCGCATCCGCGTCACACCGTCTACATGTTCCATCCGCTGCGCGGTCTCTACGAGCACTATCACCTGTTCGGCGAGCCGGAGCACTGCGAACCGACTACCCGGGAAACGGCGTGGGTGGTGGACCTGTTACACCGCCGCCACGACCGCGCCGTCCTGCCCGAACTGTTCGAACTGTTCCACCAGGCCGCGTCGTCGCTCGGCCCTGACCACCCGGACCTGCGGTTCCCGGGTCCGTTGAGTCGCCTACTCGTCCACTGGTTCGACCGGATGGCTCTCGCTCCCGGTGCCGTGGAGGGATGGTTCGCGCTGTCCCACACGGTGGCGTCCCGACCCGGGTACTTTCCGCCCGGCGCACGGGCGAAGGTGGCCCCGCTTCCGGCGGACGAGGCTGTCTCGGCGCCGTCGGTGGGTCCGCGTTCGGGCCTGTTCACGGCGTCACGCCTCGACGGAGCCAAGCGCCTCGATCTGCTCGTGGACGCGATGGCCTACGTGACCGCACCGGCGACGTTGACCATCGCCGGTACCGGCCCGGCCGAGGCGGAGTTGCGGGCGAGAGCGGCAGGTGACGACCGGATCCGCTTCGCCGGGTTCGTCGACGACGCCGCACTGGCAGCCGCCTACGGCTCGGCGGTCGCCGTGCCGTTCGTGCCCCACGACGAGGACCAGGGCCTGATCGTCCAGGAGGCGTTCGCGCAGGCGACACCGGTCGTGACCTGTCGGGATTCGGGCGGGCCGACGGAGTTCGTGGTCGACGGTGTCACCGGTGTCGTCGCCGATCCGGATCCGATCTCGCTCGGCCGGGCGATCGACCGGGTGGTCCGAGATCCGGCGTGGGCGGCAAGGCTCGGCGAAGCGGCCAGGGACCGCGCGGAGCGGGTCACCTGGCCGCGTCTGGTCAGGACACTGCTGGGTGATGACGCCGGCTGCCTCGTCGACCTGGACGCCGTCGACGGTCACGTGACCACGGCCGCCCGGACAACAGCGTCGCCGGTGACCGGATTCGACGGTTCGTCGGGACGGCCGCAGGTGATGGTGCTGGCCACGTTCACGATCGACGCTCCCCGTCACGGCGGAGAGCTACGGGCACGCCACCTATACGGGGCGATGTCCGATGTCGTGGACGTCCATTTCGTGGGCCTGTCGGAAACGACGACGATCGGTTCGACGGTCCGTCTCGGTCCTGGACTGATCCAGACGACGATCCCCCGCTCCCCGGATCACCTTCGCGTCGGCATCGAGGCCAGCGCCGTCGCCGGGATCCCGGTCACCGACATCCTGGCGGGCCTCGCCGGTTGGGAGACGCCCGAACTCGGGCGAGTGATCACCGACGTGGGTGCGCGTTCGGCCGCGGTGGTGTTGGCCGAGCCGTACCTGCTGCCCGCCCTGCGACATGCCGGGCTCGACGTGCCGTTCGTCTACGACGCCTACAACGTGGAGGCGACCCTCAAGGCCACGGCCCTGCCGGAGAGCACGGTGCGTGACGCGCTCCTGGCGAACGTCGTCGAGATCGAACGATCCGCCGTCACCGAGTCCGCCGCGGTGGTCGCCTGCTCACAGGCCGACGCGGCAGAGCTCTCCCGCCGCTACGACCGCAACCTCGCTTCGTTCGAGGTGGTGCCGAACGGAACCGTCACCCGTCCCACGATCGCCACCGCTGGACAGAGAGCCGCGGCGACCAGGGATTGGTTGGAGCGCTACGGGGCCGGATCGTCGAACCCGCACGACTTCGAACACGTGGCGGTCTTCTTCGGGTCGTGGCACCCACCGAATCTCGACGCCGCGGAACTGATCATCGAGATCGCGCCCGAGGTGCCGAACGTGCTGTTCCTGTCCTGCGGCCGTCACGGTGACGCCTTCGCCACACGGGTCACGCCCGACAACGTTGTGTTCACGGGCAACGTGTCCATCGGGGCGAAGGACCGGCTGCTCGACGTGGCCACCGTCGCTCTCAACCCGATGCGCACCGGGTCGGGCACGAACCTGAAGCTCGTCGAGTACCTCACCGCGGGCGTCCCTATCGTCACCACTTCGTTCGGAGCGCGGGGTGTGGACGCCCGCGACGGCGAACACCTGAGGATCGTCTCCCCCGAAAGGTTCGCCTCGGCGGTCGCCGAGGTGGTCGCCGATCCGAACGCCGCGCACCGCCGAGCGGTCGCCGGACATGCTCTGGTGGCGGAAACCTTCGACTGGTCGGTGCTCGGCCACCGGCTCGGCGGCATCGTGACCGACATCGCCCGCCCGAGGGCCCGCAACTAACCTCGGTCAACCGTGCAGCCTGCCAGCGACACCCCCACCAGGTCCGTGGACCGCCTGGTCCCGGAACGTGCCGGACCCTCCCCGGCGACCGAGGTGTCCAAGCGCCCGACACCGTTCCAGCGGATCGCGAACCTGTGGCGCTACCGGGAACTGATCGGGAACCTGACCCGCAAGGAACTCAAGGTCAAGTACAAGAACAGCGTCCTCGGTTTCGTGTGGTCGCTGCTGAACCCGCTCATGTACCTCGTGGTGTTCAGCCTCGTGTTCGACATCATCGCCCAGGTTTCGGTCCCCTACTTCGGGATCTTCTTCCTCGCCGGGCTGCTCGCCTGGAACCTGTTCTCCACGGGCCTGAGCGGAGGCACGTCCGCGATCGTTGCGAACGCCCAGCTCGTGACGAAGGTGTGGTTCCCACGGGAGGCGCTCGTCCTCGCGTCGATCTTCGCGGCGATCGTGCATTTCGTCCTCCAGAGCCTCGTGCTGATCGGAGCGATGCTCGTGTTCCGCCGGATGCCCGACATCACCTACGTCCCGGTGATGCTCCTGGCAGTCGTCGTCACGCTGCTGCTCTGCACGGCACTCGCCATCGCGTTGAGCGCTGTGAACGTGTACCTGCGTGACACCGAGCACCTGCTCGAGGTGGCTCTGCTGGCGTGGTTCTGGATGTCTGCGATCGCCATCAACTACGGGACCATCGCCCACGAACTCGTCGCCCGGTACGGCGCCAACGGGGAGCGCCTCGCGGCGCTGAACCCGATGCTCACCGTCGTCGTTGCGTTCCAGCGCACCCTCTACAACCCGGCACCGCTGACACCCGCGCAACGTGCCGACCCGAACTTCATCCCGATCCTGCCCGAGCACCCGATGGGTTGGTACCTGACGCACCTGGCCTGGACGGGCGTCGTCGCGCTCGTCCTGCTCTACGGGGCGCTGTGGCTGTTCAGCCGCCTCGAGGACAACTTCGCGCAGGAGATCTGACGTGAGCGCGCCAGCCATCGAGGTCGACTCGGTCAGCAAGGAGTTCCGTATCTACCGGGAGAGCGCACCTTCGGCGAAGGAACGCATCATCCGGATGGGCCGGAACCCCTTCGAGGTGTTCAAGGCTCTCGACGACGTCAGCTTCGACGTCGCCGAGGGCGAGACGTTCGCGCTGCTCGGCCACAACGGTTCCGGCAAGTCGACATTGCTCAAGTGCATCGCCGGCACCCTCCGCCCCAACTCGGGTCGGATCGTGTCCCGGGGTCGCCTCGCTGCACTGCTGGAACTCGGGGCGGGCTTCCACCCGGACCTGACCGGCCGGGAGAACATCTTCCT
>JAGQSN010000358.1 GCA_020439555.1 Acidimicrobiales bacterium
GGACCGGCCCCGATCCCGTTCGAGGAGATCGTCGAAGTGTCGCGGGCGACGCTCGACGCTGCCGGCTCGCAGTGACCCCTCCGGTGCGCGACCTGCCCGAACTCGGGCGAGCGGCCTGGCACACCTGGGGTGCCCGGGGACTCGCTCGTCGAGCGGGCTACGAGGCGCTGCGCCGATCAGGAGGGATCGTCCGCTTCGAACGGCGCTGGCAGCAACGCCGGCCCGACGTGATCGAAGTGGGTCGGGTCGGCGTGAGCGTGCCGGTCGGCTTCGATGCACCGGAGCCCGGCACCGGTATCGACCTCTACGGGGGACTCCACCTGGACGTGGACGTGCCCCCGGCATGGCACCTCCACCCTCTGACCGGGCATCGGTATCCATCCGAGGTTCACTGGTCGGCGCTCAGCGACTCGGACGCCGAAGCAGGCGACATCAAGGACGTCTGGGACCTGTCGCGGTTCGGCTGGCTGATGCCGCTGCTCCGCCGCTGGGCCGTCACGGGGGACGAGGCGCTGGCCGAGCGAATCTGGACCGTGGTCGAGGACTGGTCGGCCTCCAACCCGGCGTATCGGGGTGTCCACTGGATGTGCGGCCAGGAGACATCGTTGCGCACGATCGTGACCTTGTTCATCGCCGACGCGCTCCGGGAGAGCGCGGCCACGACGGCGGCCCGCCGCCGGCTGGTCGGCGACATGGTGTTCGACGCGGTGGGCCGCGTCGCGCCGACGGTCGGTTACGCGCTCTCCCAGCGCAACAACCACGCGACCTCCGAGGCCGGGTTCCTCTGGACGGCCACCCTGCTGGCCCCCGGTCTCCCCGACGCCGAACGCCTGCGGCGCCGTGCGGCGTCCGCCCTGACCGAGGCCGTAGCGGACCAGTTCGCGGCGGACGGCTCCTACTCGCAACACTCCGCCACCTACCAGCGGGTCGCCATGCAGGTCCTGTTGTGGTGTGTCGCGGTAGCGCGTTCGACCGGCCACCGGGTTCCGGACGGTGTCGAGCGGGCGCTCTCGGCCGGCGCGGCGCACCTCAGGTCGCTTCTCGTCCCCGACGGTGACGGTGCCGTCCCCAATCTGGGTCACAACGACGGCGCCCACGTCTTCCCGCTCACGTCGAGTCCGATCGGGGACTTCCGACCTCTCCTCGTCCACACCCGGGCTGCACTCGGCGCCACCACCGACATTCCCCCAGGGCCCTGGGACGAGGAGGCCGCGTGGTTCGGGTCGGAGGCGCGCCGCTCGGCCGTGGAGACCGTCCACCTCGGTGAACTGACCCGCGCCATGGCGTCGGAAGACGTACACGTCGTGTTCCGTGCTGGGCCCCTCGGGCACCGGCCGGCCCACGCCGACCAACTCCACGTCGACGTCTGGTTCGACGGTAGGCCCGTGGCGATCGACGCCGGCTCGTACCGCTACACGGCCCTCCCGCCGTGGGCCAACGCCCTGGCGGACGAGGGTGTCCACAACGTCCCTCGGGTGGACGGTGACCCTCAAGCCGTCCGTGCAGGACGCTTCTTCTGGCGTCGGTGGTCCGAGGCCGAGATCGTTTCGGTGGGCGCCGTCGTCGGGGCACCGAGGATCGCCCGGCTCCGACTTCCCGGCGGTTCGGTACTCGTTCGCTCCGTCACCGTCGAGGCAGGAAGAGTGGAGGTCATCGACCGGCTGGAGGTCGGAACGGAAGCCACGGTCCGCTGGAACCTGGCCGACCCGTTCGAGTTGGTCGCGACGTCTTCGGGTAGCGAACTCGTCGCCGCTGGGCGCTGGAGGATCGACCTCACCCACGCCGGCGTGGCGACCGTCAGCCACGGTGTCGACGACGATCCGTCTTCGGGGTGGGCTTCGCCGACCTATGCCGTCCGTTCGCCCATCCAGGTGGTCGAGGTACCCCTCGTCGCGGGGCAACCGACCGTCACCGTGTTCACGAACACTGCCGCCAGGTCCTGATTCGGTCGACCCGGACGGTCGGGTGCCTATCGACGCAGCGAGGAGAGCAGGGATTCGACGGTCACCGCGAGTTTGCGACGGTCGTAGTTCTCCTCGATGAACTTCCGCCCGTGCGCTGCGGCGTCGACGGGCGGGTCGTCGGCCATCGCCTCCATGCCGTCGGCGAGCGCCTTCGGGTCGCCGCCGGCGACCGTCGTGCCCACGCCGGCTCTGGAGATCACGTCCGCAACCAGTCCGGGGACGTTCGCCAGGACCGGCAGCCCGGCACCCATGTAGTCGAAGAGCTTGTTGGGGCTTACCCCGTAGGTGAACAGGTCCACCGCGGCCAGGACCATGAGGCCGGCGTCCGCGCTGCGCAGGGTCGACGCGATGCCGCTCTTGGGAACCGGATCGACGAACCGGATGTTTTCCAGCCCCAGGGAGTTCGCCTGCTCGATCAGATCCTCCTTGCAGGCCCCGTCGCCCAGCAGCACCACGCCGATGTCGTCGCGGCTGCGCTTCTTCAGTTCGGCGGCGGCTTCGACGACCGTCGCCAGATCGTTCGCCGGCCCGTGGGCTCCTGCGTACACGAACGTGAACACTCCAGGCTGGGACAGGTCGACGCCCTCATCGGCGTTCTCGAACCCGTGGAGGTCGACGCCGTTGGGCACGAGGGTGATCCGGGAGCGGGGGACACCTCGTTCGCAGATCCGGTCCACGTTGGAGTCTGCGAGGACGATGATCGCGTCGGAGCGGCGGTAGAGAAGGTCGGCGATCAGACGCAGGAGAGTGACCTCGGGTCCGGTCTCCCGCCCGGAGACCTCCGAGTAGGACTCGGGCCACAGGTCCCTGACCTCGAAGACGAACGGCACCCGTCGGAGCTTCGCCGCCAGCCACGCCCCGAGGGCTGCGAAAAGGTGCGGTGACGAGCCGATGAAGACGGTTCGGGCGTCCTTTTCGACCCGAAGCAGGTGACGTGTGGTCGCCAGACCGAACACCACCATGCTGGCGACGCGTCGCCAGTTGTTGCCGCGGTAACTGCCCGCTGTGAGCCAGGTGAACTTCACCCCGCCGATGCGTTCGGGGTGGGCCCGCAGGTCCGTCGGACCCGACCGCCGTGAGTACTGACGCGTCGACAGGTTGATGTCGCTCGCGATGAGGCTGACGTCGTGGCCTCGTTGTTGGAGTTCCTTCGCGAAGTCGTAGTGACGGGTTCCGCCGGGCTGGTCGGGTGATACGGCGTACTGGTTCGCCCAGTAGAGCCGCAGTGGTTCGACCGCCTCCGAACCCGTCATGCGCGAGCTTCCTCCAGGGCGGTGACCGTACGCTCGGCTGCCCGGCCGTCCCACAGATCCGGCCGCCGTTCCTCGATCTCGCCGCGAAGGATCCGGTCGACGGCCGCTCCGATGGCGTCCGGGTCGGTCCCCGCCAGTTGGTTGGTGCCGTGGGTCAATGTGATCGGCCGTTCGGTCGTCGTCCGCAGTGTGACGCACGGTACACCGAGCACCGTGGTCTCCTCCTGCATCCCACCAGAGTCGGTCAGCACCATCCGGGCGCTCGCCTGGAGGGCGATCGAGTCGAGATAGCCGACGGGTTCGATGGTGCGAACCCCGACCGGGAGCGCCATGTCCTCGAGGATTCGGCGCGTGCGGGGGTGCACGGGCCAGACGACGGGCGTCGTCGCCGCGATCTTGCCGATCACGTCGAGTCGGGCGGCGAGATCGGCCGGTTCGTCGACGTTGCTGGGGCGGTGCAAGGTGAGGAGTGCGTAGCCGCGTGGTTCGAGCCCGAGTGCCTCGACCGTGCCACGCCCGAGTGCGCGGTCCAGGTTGTTCAGAAGCGTGTCCGCCATGACGTTGCCCACCAACGCGATTCGGTGTGACGGAACCCCTTCGGCTGTGAGGTTCTCGACGGCGTCGGGCGAGGGAGCGAGGAGGAGGTCGCTGATCCGATCCGTGACGACACGGTTGATCTCCTCGGGCATCTCCCAGTCACGGCTGCGGAGCCCCGCTTCGAGGTGGGCGACCCTGACCCCGGCCTTCGCCGCGACGAGGCTGCACGCCAACGTCGAGTTGACGTCGCCCGGCACCACCACCCAGTCCGGTCTCTCGGCCTCGAGGATCGGTTCGAAGGCCTCCATGATCCGAGCCGTCTGGACGGCGTGGCTGGCGGAGCCGACCTCGAGGTGATGGTCGGGAGAACGGATCGCCAGTTCGTCGAAGAAGACGTCGCTCATCGCCGGGTCGTAGTGCTGGCCGGTGT
>JAGQSN010000359.1 GCA_020439555.1 Acidimicrobiales bacterium
CTTCGCGCTCTTGCAGAAGAACGTGCTCGATCGGCGCCGGTGGCGGACCCGCTCGGAGCTGCGCTACGAGATCGTCACCTGGATCGAGCACACCTACAACCGTCGGCGCCGCCAGCGCGGCCTGGGCAAGCTCACCCCGGTCGAGTTCGAGCTCGCCTTCACCCCTCAACCCGCCGCCGGAGACGCCGCCCAGGCGGCATGATCAGTCACAACAGCTGTCAACCGAACTCGCGGCAGACCCTACACCGACCTACAGGAGATGATTGCCGAGAGGCAGTTTGACTTCGCAGTGGTGTGCTCCCCGCCACACATGCATGTCGAACAACTGCGGCTTCTCCTCGACGCCGGAATTCCGACGCTGTGCGAGAAGCCGTTGGCTCTGTCTGCCACTGACGCTCGTACCGTCGAGAAACCCCAGCTCACAGGTACTGAATGGTACGGGAAGGGACGGGCTGGATAGGCGACTATCAATCTCATAACCCGAAGGTCGCCGGTTCAAATCCTGCCCCCGCCACCATCTAAATGTGCTGGTCAGGCCCCACTTCTCGGAGTGGGGCCTGCTGCTTGTCGGGGTGACGTCTACCGAGCGATCTACCGGCTCGATCGACTCCGGCTCGCTGACCTGGACCTTCGTGCGCCCGTGGCCGGTAGACGTCTACCGGGTGTGGGCGGCGAGGAGCGCAGCGAACTGCTGCGCGGCGGCGGCGCTCATGCCGGGGAGCAGGTGCTGGTAGGTGTGGATGGTGAAGGCGACGTTGGCGTGGCCGAGCCGCTCGCTGACGACCTTGACCGGCACGCCGTCCATGATGAGCAGCGAGGCGTGGGTGTGGCGCAGGTCGTGGAATCGGATCCGGGTCAGGTCGGGCATGGCCCGCTGGAGGCGGTCGAAGAGCTGGCTGAGCGACTCGGGGTTGACGAATCGTCCGGCGGTGTTGACGAACATCCAGTCATCGGCGCCGTGGGGTAGGCCTTCGCGGGCAAGGCGTCGCCGCCACCGTGCGAGCACGGCCATGGTGGTGTCGTCGAGGTCGATGCAGCGGCGGCTGGTGCGGGTCTTGACCGGGAACTCGACGGGTTGGCCTGCGAGGCTTTGGATGGTGCGGCTGATGGAGAGCCGCTGGTTTGCTCGGTCGAGGTCGGACCACTTGAGTCCGGCGATCTCGCCACGGCGCATGCCGGTGCACGCGGTGAGGTGCAGCGCCGGGTAGAGCCGGTGTGGTCGAGCTGCTGCGAGGAAGGCGGCGAGTTCCTCGGCGGTCCACGAGCGGGGGACCCGACGGGTCTGGCGCTTGTGGCGGGCATTGGTGGCCTGGGCGACGTTCGTGTCGACGAGTTGGCGGCGCATGGCCAGATCGAGCGAGGAGCGCACGATCACGTGCACCTCGTGCACGGTCTTGGGAGCGAGGCCGGTTCCGTGACGTCCGCCGGTGGCGGCGAGTTGGTCGTAGAGCCCGTCGAGGTGGTCGGCCCGGAGCCGTCGGAGCGGCACGTGGCCGATCGACGGGTTAACGTAGTTGTCGACCATCCACGAGTAGCGGTAGGAGGTCGTGGCGCGGACGTGGCGGCGTTTGGTCGGCAGCCACGTGTCGGTGAGGAACTCGCCGAGGTGTATCGGCCCGCCTCGTAGTGGAGCGGCGCCGGCGGCGTCGGCCTCGATGCGGGTGGCCATCTGTTCGGCCTCGTGACGGTCGTGGCCGGCGGGATGCCACCGGCGCCGTTCCTTGCCGGTGAGCGGGTCGAGGCCGTCGTAGGCGACGACATAGAAGCGATCCTTGCGTTCGATGATGTATGCCATCGCACGAGCGTGACCACTTCGGGATCAACCCGACGAGCCCACGGTGCTGTGACCAGGACTTCGGGGACAATCGGCTGACGGTCGGACGGTCGGTTCGCTCGTCGCGCGCACCGGGGCGAAGCGCCGTCAGCGAGGACAAGTTCGTCGACCACGTGCGACCGGGCAGGTTCGCCACCGGGTTCTCGAACGCCCTGATGGCGAAGGACGTGCGGCTCTACGTGGACTGGCGCCGTGACCGCCGGCATCTGGGAACGCTTCGAGGCCGATCGGCCGAGGGAGGACTTCACGGCGGTCTACTCGTACCCGACGGGCCGGTGAGCGGTTCGCGACCCACGAGGAGGTGGGCGTGGCGAAGCCGTCGGACCGGCGCCGAGGTTTCGCGGCGACAGCGAGTGCCTTGGTGGTGTGGCCACGGCGACAGCGACCCGCCGCACGTGACGCCGATCACTTCGTCTGGATCACACCTACAGCAGAGCCGACCCACCGAGTCAGATAGCCACGAAGGTGGGGTCCGGTGCGAGCCGGGGTACCTCGGTCGACGATGAAGGACTGGGTCATTCGCAGCATCTGCTCCACGAGCTCGTCGAGGTCCTGGCTGTCGAAGCCCTCGGCCTCCCAGCCGATGGGGAACCGTTCCACCATCGCTCGGCCGAGGGTGAGCGCGGTGGGTGAGGTGAAGCCTCGACTGAACACGTTCACCCGACCTTCAGTCAGCAGCATCCCGAGGTAGGGCTCCCGAGGGAGTTGCTCGAGCGTGAACGCGATGCCTTCGACGACAGCCTCGGCGGGCGTCCACGTCCGCTCCGCGAGATGGGTCTCGACGCGTGCAAGGAACGGCGCAGTGGCATCGATCGCGGTGGCGGTGAGGAGCGCCTCGGTCGTCTGGAAGTAGCGGTAGACCGTTTGGCGCGTGACGTCGAGCTCGCGAGCGACATCGACGATGCCGATGTCAGCACCGTCGCGATCGATGCAGGTGCGCGTCGCGTCGAGCACTCGTCGGACCGCCTCGTCGTCGTCCTTGGGCGGGTTGCCACCCCAGCCGTGCGTTCTCAAGGCTCAGCTCCGATCGGGTGCAGCACCCGTCTACCACACCGGCCGGACACCATACACGTGAGGATAGATGTATGGTCGTGGGAGGAAGTGCACTTGTTTGCGATGCAGGCAAGGCCAATCGACCATCAGGAGCAGCGATGACCACCACCGTGCCTGGCAGCCACGCCCAGCTGCTGAGCGATGCGCTGACGCTACGTGCGCTGGATCTGGTGTCGTCCGGCACCACGGACATGGCCTCCGAGGTGTTGCGTGTCCCGTTGAGCTACTACCGCGATCCCGAGGTGCTCGAGCGCGAGCGTCACGAGATCCTCGAACGCAGCCCGATGGCGCTGGCGCCCACCGCGCAGGTTCCGAGGCCGCACGACTACACCGTGCGCGAGGTGCTCGGCCGGTCCGTCCTGATCAGCCGTGGCGCCGACGGGGTGGCTCGGGCCTTCCTCAACTACTGCCGGCACCGCGGCGCCCGGCCCGCGGAAGGCTGTGGGTCGGCTCGCCGCTTTGCCTGCCCCTACCACGCGTGGACCTACGACAGCGCCGGCCAACTCGTCGGCATTCCCGGCCAAGACGGGTTCACCGGTATCGACCCGACCGAACACGGCCTCATCGAGCTCCCCTCCGAGGAGCGTCACGGTTTCGTCTGGGTCGTCCTCACTGCCGGTGCCCCCATGGACCTCGACGCCCACCTCGGTCCGCTCGACGCCGAGCTCGCGAGCTGGAACTACGACACCTACGGGTACTTGACCGAGCGCGAGTTCGACTCACAGGTCAACTGGAAGAACGCGCTCGAGGCGTTCGCCGAGGGCTACCACTTCCCCTACGTGCACGGCGACAGCGTCATCGGCCAGAACACGGTCGCCAACACCTCCACGCACGACGTGTTCGGCCGCCACCATCGCATGGGCTTCCCGTTCAACTGGATCGGCCTCCTCGCAGACGACCCGACTGCGGACAGGAATCCGAAGGCCAACATGGGTCTCATCTACTGGATCTACCCGAACCTGGTGCTCGCCAACAGC
>JAGQSN010000360.1 GCA_020439555.1 Acidimicrobiales bacterium
TGAAGGTGGTGCCGACCGCGCCCATCCCGGGCAGCAGGATGCCCAGCTTGCCGTTGGCCGGGGCGATGTCGACGTTGGACTCGAGTGGCACGAAGGCCTCCGTGTTCATGGTTACGGGTTCCGGTTCGGGGCCCGGCGACGTGGCATCTCCCGTCGTCATCAGGCCGCCCGATCAGGTTAGGCCGCGACCTCGCCGACCACATCGCCCGACGAGACGCCCCATGTCGTTCTCGCGGCCTTCCCGGGCCTGGTTGACTTGCCCGATGGCCACCCACGAAGTCGAGCTGACAGACCCCGTCGACCTCTGCACACCCGACGGATCCCGTCTCAACCCGGCGGCGATCGGCTGGTCACGGGTGCCGTTGCACACGGCGAACTTGCGAGGTCGCCGATTGCGCACGAAGAAGTGGGATTACTGGGCCGTGCTGGCCCCGGACCTCGCGTTCTCGGTCACCTACGCGAACGTCGGCTACCTGGGAATAGCCGACATGTGGTGGTGCGAGCCGTCCACGGGCCTCGTCGGCGGTCGCCCCGGACCCCGACCCGGCGGCTTCGGAATGCACCTCCCGGACCGTCCGGGCACGGCCCCGCTACGCGTCGACGGACCGGGAGTGAAGGTGTCGATGGTGGACGACGAGGGCGGTACGACCATCACGGCTGAATGGACGGAACACGGCGAAGCTGCGTCGCTCGACCTGCGGGTCGATCTCCCACCCGGCCACGAGTCCGTGAACGTGGTGATCCCGTGGGACGAACGGACATTCCAGTACACGTCCAAGCACCAGGCGCGGCCCGCCCGCGGCACGATGCGCGTCGGCGATCGGACCTGGGGCTTCGGGGTGCCCGCCGGCGAGGAGCGGACCTCACCCGACGCGGCGTGGGGCGTCCTCGACGTCGGCCGGGGACGCTGGCCCTACAGCACCCGTTGGAACTGGGGCGGCGGCGCCGGCGTGGCTACCGACGGTCGGACGGTCGTGGGCCTCCAGTTCGGGGGGCGCTGGACCGAGGGCACCGGAGCCACCGAGAACGGGGTGATCGTCGACGGTCGGGTGACCAAGATCGGCGACGAACTCGTCTGGGAGTACGACTGGGCGCACCCGATGCGCCCGTGGCGGGTGCGTCATCGCGACGGCTCCCTCGACGTCACCCTCACCCCGGCGCACGACCGCCACTCCAAGGCGAACGCGGTCGTGCTGGCCACCGAGGTCCACCAGGTGTTCGGCCGCTGGAGCGGCCACGTGACCGACGACTCCGGAACCCGCTACGACGTCGAAGGAATCCTCGGCTTCGCCGAAGAATCAGTCTCCCGCTGGTAACCAACCGGTCGTCGAGCGAAGACGAAACGACCCCAACCACGAGCCGCACCCTGAAGGCCTCAGGACTCGGCTTCCTCCAGCAGGGCCAGCCACCGCTCCTCCGCTTCGCCGAGGACCGCTTCGGCGTCGGCCACCGCACGGCCTGCCTCTGCGTAGGCGACGTGGTCGGACGGGTCCATCGCGTGCAGCGCTTCGACCGTTCGGTCACGTGCGCGCTGGGCCTTCGTCATCACCTTCTCGGCCTCCTTCGTGAGGTGCCGGAGGGTGCTGGGGCTACGACGTTTCGGCACATCCGATGCCCCGGTTCCGCTGCGGCTCGCGGCATCGGGCTTCGGGGAACGCTTCGCCGATGCGGTGCCGCGCTGGGCGGTGGATTCGACGGACCTCGACGGACCCCCCGAACTGCGCCTCGCCCTTCGATCAGCCTCCCAGGCTGCGTAACCGCCGGGGACACGTTCGGCGTCGTGGGTGCCGTCGATGACGATCACGTCGGCGACGGTCCGTTCGAGGAACGCCCGGTCGTGGCTGACCACGACGAGCGCACCCGGCCACTCCTCGAGGAAGTCCTCCAGGGCACGCAACGAGTCCAGGTCCAGGTCGTTGGTGGGCTCGTCGAGCAGGAGCACGTTCGGACGTTTCGCCAGGGTGAGAAGCAGTTGGAGCCGGCGCCTCTCCCCTCCGGAAAGCGAGCCGATCGGAGCCCACTGGGCGTCGCCGTCGAACCAGAACCGTTCCAGGAGCGCCGCGTCGCTCCAGTCGGCCTTGCGGGCCGGACCGGCGACCGCGTCACGGACACGTTGATTCGGGTCCATGTCGGCACCTAGTTGGTCCCAGAGCGCCAGTTCGACCGTGCTTCCCACGACGCGTCGACCGGCGGCCGGTTCGAGGGTGCCGGCGAGGATCCGCATGAGCGTGGTCTTGCCGGCACCGTTCGGCCCGACGATGCCGAGACGCTCGCGTGGGTCGAGCATCAGGTCGACCCCTTGGAACAGCCACGGCCCGTCCGCGTGGCGGTGACCGACGCCGTGCAGTTCGACGACCTGGTCGCCGAGGCGTGGGGTCTCGACGTGCAGGGGCAGGTCACCGGTGCGGGCCGCAGCCTCAGCGCGTCCGGTGACGATGCGCGTCGCGGCCTCGATGCGCGCCTTGGGCTTGGAGGTCCGGGCGGGCGCTCCTCGGCGCAGCCAGGCGAGTTCCTTGCGGGCGAGGTTGCGGCGCACGGCCTCGGCGGTCGCCGCCCTTTCCTCACGTTCGTCCCGGGCGGCCAGGTAGGAGGCGTATCCGCCGTCGTGGACGTGGGAACGACCCCGATCGAGTTCGACGATCCGGGTCGTGAGGCGGTCCAGGACGTGACGGTCATGGGTGACGAGCAGCAGCGCGCCGCGGTGGCCGGCGAGGCGGTCCTCCAGCCAGGCGATGGCGTCGAGGTCG
>JAGQSN010000361.1 GCA_020439555.1 Acidimicrobiales bacterium
TTCCCCTGTGTTTCTGCACCGCCGGTGGTGCAGAAACACAGGGGAAAGCATCAAGGGGGTGTCGTGCAGGTGGCGGGCTGGATGCTCTTGTAGGGCATGGGAACGCGATATGCGATGGGATGGAGTCGGTGAGGAACCGACGCCGAACCGTCAGCGCCGAAGGTTCGGTGTCGTCTCACATCGAGGGTGTTGGTGGTCGCGGACCGGCTGGGGACTTTCGGGCTGCGTTCGAGACGTTCGTCGCTGACACCGAACCTCGGCTCCGGCGGGCGTTGGTGGCCGCCTTTGGCCCCTTGGCGGGCCGCGAGGCGACGGTCGACGCGCTCGCTTGGGCATGGGAGCACTGGGACCGCGTGGAGGAGATCTCGAACCCCGTGGGCTATCTGTTCCGAGTCGGCCAGACCGAGGCTCGCAAAGCGCGACGGGTGCCGCCCCGCGTCGAGCCGGCGCCATCAACCGGTGAACCACTTTTCGAACCGGGGCTTGAACCGGCCCTGCTCGCGCTGACCGAGCAACAGCGCGTCGCTGTCGTGCTGTGTCACGGCTTCGGGTGGAAGCACCGGGAAGTCGCAGACCTGCTGGGACTGTCGCGGTCGAGCGTTCAGTCGCACGTCGAGCGAGGTCTGTCGAACCTTCGCCAGGCACTGGAGGTGGATTGCGATGCATGACCTGGAATCTCAACTCAGGTCCTGGGCCGATCGTGCGGCCCCGGTTGGCGTCGAAGAGGTCGAAGGCGCCGTGGCAAGCCGCCCTGAACGGGGCCGCCCCGATGCCCGGGGAGGCCGGATGGTCGCGTGGGTGGTGATTGCGGCGGCGGTCGTACTGGCGGTTGCAGGGCTCGCCTTCGTCGCCGCGGGCAACGACAAGGACAGCGGGCCGGCGTCACCCGTCCCGCAGACATCGCAACCCGTCCCGCAGACATCGCAACCCGACCCGGGATCTGTCACGACCACGTCCAGAGCGGACGACGACGTGGAGGGTGGCCAGGCCCCTCTCGTGGGCTTCACGGCGGATGGGCGCCTGATCTCGCTGGACCCGACGACCGGGGAGGAACGGGCTGAGATCGCCGCCGGCTACTCGCCGGTCGACGAACCGGCCGCCGAGGGTGGGCCATATGTGATCTCGACCGTGACGGACTCCCAGGATGGGGACGACCTGTTCTTCTCGACGTGTTGCGAGCCGGCCGTCGGGGAGATCTTCCGGGTTCACGCTGGGCGGGTGGAGCGCTACCGGTTCGGCGACAAGCCCTCGCTCTCACCTGACGGCAGCAAACTTGCCCTCGTAGAGCTCCAGAGCTTGAAGGTCATCGACGTGGCATCGGGTGAGGTGCTGCGTGACTGGGTACTCGAAGCCGACGTGGCCATCGGAACAAGCCCGGTCCGACGGTCCGAGCTGGTTCCGAGCGATCTCTCCTGGTCCCCTGACGGGAAGAGAATCGTGATGGTGACGGCTGAGCATGCCGAACACGCTGCGACGGTCCGGGTCGTTGACGTCGAGCCCGACGTGCGTGACGCGGTTTTCGCTGCGCTGAAGGTGGCGTACGGGCCGGACGAAGGGCCGATGGAAGGAGTGCTACCTGCGACGCTTCCTCTGTTCGATCCTGATGGGACGATCTCCTACGTCCGCCAGGATCTGACCGACTCGGCGATCTCACCCACCGGTGTGGAACGCGCTGCTGCCGACGGGTCGGGAGTTGTGGGGGGCGAATCGGTGAGCGGTGTCGAGATCCTGAGCCGCTTCCGGCGTGACGGCTCGGAGTGGCGGCTCCTCTCCGACGGCACCGTGACTGTGGACGGCGAGCCCCGGTTCACGATCCCCGGCCTCCGTCTCCTCGCCGGCTGAACCAGTCCCCGACCTGGTCGTTTCGCGTTTCCCCTGTGCTTCTGCACCGCGGGTGGTGCAGAAGCACAGGGGAAAGCATCGGGTTGGCGGCTGTGGGGTCGGGCGGCGTCGGGAGGCGGTGCGTGTGGTCGGTACGATCCGGCGGTGGGTCGGTTCGTGGTGTTCGAAGGTGGGGAGGGTTCCGGGAAGTCGACCCAGGCGCGCCTCCTGGCGGAGCGGTGGGGTGCGCTTCTCACGTTCGAACCCGGTGACACCGAGGTCGGGCGCCGACTCCGTGAGATCCTGCTCAGCCCCGAGACCGGCGAACTCGACGAGCGTGCCGAGGCGCTGCTGATGGCCGCGGACCGTGCCCATCACGTTGCGACGGTCGTCAACCCGGCGCTGTTGCGGGGCCGTGACGTGGTGTGTGACCGCTACGTCGGTTCGTCGATCGCCTACCAGGGCTATGGCCGCGGCCTGGACCCCCACCACGTCGCCGCGCTTTCAGCTTTCGCGACCGACGGACTCCGCCCGGACGTGGTCGTGCTGCTCGAAGTGCCCGAGGAGATCGCTGCCGAGCGGCTCGCAGCGGCGGGGAAGCCGGACCGGATGGAGGCCGCCGGGGACGAGTTCCACCGGCGAGTGGCCGAGGGCTACCGGCTACAGGCGGCTGCCGACCCGGAACGCTGGGTCGTCGTCGACGGCTCCGGTTCGGTCGAAGAGGTCGCGGCCCGGGTTGTAGAGGCGATTGAGGCCCGGGGCATGGGGAGAGCTGACGGGTGAGCGACACCGATGCACGTACAGGCGGGAACGTGAGCGCCGACGCGTGGGACGACGTGATCGGCCAGGACCGTGCCGTGTCGTTCCTGCGCTCAGCCGCCGGTCCCGACGCCGTGCACGCGTGGCTGTTCGTCGGCCCCCGCGGGTCAGGGAAGCGGGCAGCGGCGAGGGCCTTCGCCGGGGAACTGCTCGCGCTGGAACCCGCGGGCAACGGTGACGCACAGGCCGCCAACCGGGCGCGGGCGCTGGCCCGCACCGAGCAACATCCGGACCTGGTCGTCGTGGAGCGCGTCGGTGCGTCGATCTCCGCGGAGCAGGCCGACGAGATCGTGCGACGGGCCAGCCGGTCCGCGGTCGAAGGGACCCGCAAGGTGCTGGTGCTCGACGAGTTCCACCTGATCGCACCGAACGTCGGGCCGAAGCTGCTCAAGACGATCGAGGAACCCCCTGAGGGCACCTACTTCGTGGTGCTCGCTGACGAGTTGCCACGCGAACTGGTGACGATCGCGTCTCGCTGCGTGCGCGTCGACTTCGCAGCGCTATCGGCGGACGTGGTCGCGGAGCGGTTGCGCGCAGAGGGCGTCGACCCGGCGCGGGCCGAGCAGGCGGCCTCGTATTCGGCCGGCGATCTGGACCGGGCGAGGCTGCTGGCGACCGACGACAGGCTCGCCCTGCGCCTCGAAGGCTGGCGGGAACTGCCGCGTCGAATCGACGGAAGCGGCAGCCGGGCCGCGGCCGCGGTCGACGACCTGCGCACCGCGATCGACGACGCCGAGGCGCCGCTGCGAGCCAGACAGGAGCGAGAGGTCGCGGAGATGGACGAACGGATCGAGCGTTACGGCCAACGCGGTTCGGGCGCGGCGGATCTGGACAAGCGGCACAAGCGCGAGACCCGGCGTCTCCGCACCGACGAGTTGCGCCTCGGCCTCGCCGCTGTGGCGGGCGTGTACCGGGACGAGTTGCTCGTGGCGGCCGACCCGACGGCAGCGCTCGAAGGATTGGCCGCGGTCCAGGCCACGGCGGAGGCGATCGAGTTCAACCCGAACGAGGAACTGCTCCTGCTGTCCCTCGCGCTTCGTCTGCCGCCGCTCAACTGAGGACGGAAGCGGGCGCTCAACGGGTTTCCCGGCCTCGCCGGGGTTCGGGTACCGTTGCGGCTCCCGCCCGGGTAGCTCAGACGGCAGAGCAGCTCACTCGTAATGAGCAGGTCAGGAGTTCGATTCTCCTCTCGGGCTCCAAGGTCTTGACAGGGTTCCTCGACAACCCCAAGGGGTCCTTTCGACTTCGCTCCGCTCCGCTCAAGGAGCGGTGAGTGTCGCTCC
>JAGQSN010000362.1 GCA_020439555.1 Acidimicrobiales bacterium
CCCCGGCCAGCACGAGCACCAGGACCTCGAACACCCCGAGCCCATCGCGTTCCATGCCCAGGTAAGCCCCGAAACGCCGAGAAAACCGCGCTCTTCGCCCCTGGTCGTAGGTCGCTGGCCGCCTCGATGATGTGTCACACCCCCCGTTCACACTGGTGGCACCGACAACTCGGAGGACCGCAGGATGACGAGGTACGTGAACGGCAGTTGGTCTGGATGGCGGGGCAACACCGTCGTGACGCTGACCGACGGCTCCGTCTGGAAGCAGGCCGAGTACCACTACGAGTACCACTACGCGTACCGCCCACAGGTTCGGGTGGAGCGCGACGAACTGTTCGTCGAGGGGATGAGCGGGAGCGTCAGGGTCCGCCGCGTGAGGTAGGGCGCGGCGTAGCGCTGCATCGGAAGGTGATCGACATGACTCGAAACGGTGATCCCTTCTTCAGCCCAGAGTGGGACCTCGCGGTTCGACTCGGCGAGCACGTCGGTACCGGTGGCGAGCTTCCGGTCCTGTCCAGCCCGGTGCTGCTCGACCCCGGCGAAGTTCTCCACGCTGACCTCTCGGCCGCAGGCTGGCGGTTCCTGGCGATGGATGTCTTCTACGAGGAGCCCCGAGTGGTTGCGTTCGGTGGGCCTCTCCTGTTCGCGGCGACAGCACTGGCAGCGGGTTCGGCTCGACGCCGAGCGCGTGCCGACGCCGAGCGGCTTGCGGCGCCGCAGTGGCGTTCGCTGGGCGGCCTGCGCATCCTTGCCACCGACCGGCGCCTGTTGGTGTGGTTCGAGGGCGCGTGGGCGTCGGTCTGGTACGACGGCATCCGAGAGCTGCACCCGGACCTGACCAATGAACGGGTGACCATGCTGTTCGACGATGACCCGCCGTATGCCCTGGCTGGACCCTGGGTCCCATATCTCGCGGTGATCATGACTGCGTGCCTTGCCAACCGCCGAGGCCTCGACGCCGTCTCCACGGCACTCGTCACGAACCCGTAGCCCCCCCTCATCGTTCGATGCCGGCGCCGACCGAACGGGACGCTGACGTTGCTCGCGCGACGGCTACCTCGAGGCGGATGGGCCAGTCCTCGAATCGGCGCATGGCGTCGTTGAGGTCGCCTTCCCTGATGTCGAGATGGACCGGGGTCCGGCCTCGGGCTTCGAGCAGTGCAGTGAGCCGGGCCGTGGCCGCTTGGCCGGCCTCGTCGGCGTCGAGGGCGAGTACGAGTGGTTGGGGCAGACGAGCGAGAGCGACGGCCACGGCCTCGTCGCAGTAGGCGGCGCTGAGAACGCCGACGGCTCGATACCCGGCCGTGGCCGCCGACAGGGCGTCGATCGCTCCCTCGCAGACGATCACCTCGGGATGGCTGCACTCGGCCGGGCGCATCCGGGTCACCCGCGGGTTCGGGGCCAGGTCCGAAGTGGGGTTGAGGTAGCGAGGTCGACCGGGGTCGGGATGCGGAACGCGCACCTGGGCGTAGATGACCTCACCCTTGGAGATCGTCGGCAGAACGGCTCCGAGCGCACGAGGCATCCCCTCGGGACGGTCCTGGGTCCGGGCGCCGAGGTCGGCACCGATCCGGTTC
>JAGQSN010000032.1 GCA_020439555.1 Acidimicrobiales bacterium
GCTGGTTCGAGCAGTGCGGCGAAGTAGACGTGGTTGGAGAGCCGTTCATCCTGGTAGTTCGACAGGAACCCCGGGACGAGCTGATCTCCAACTTCGAGGGCTTCCTTGGTCCCGTGGAAGAAGGGGCCCTCCAGGGAAGCGCAGTTCTCGTAGGTGACGGGCTCGTGTTCGCGTCCGGCTGATTCGGCGATCGACTCGGCGATCGTCTTGGTCGGTTGGCCCGAGTTCGTGTTCGGCATCGTCGCTCCAGATTGCTCGCCTCAAACCTAAACGGAGGAATCTACTCCGTTTATACGAGGAACGCGACGGCTACTGGAGACTGATGACGAAGCCGTCCCCGGCGGCTGCGACCTGGATGAAGCGGTCTCGCAGTTGCCGGAAGCCGGTCACGACGAAGTCGACCAGGTCATCAGCCTCGGAATCACCGCCCCAGATGTTCGGGTAAATGTCGTTGACGGCCATCGACTCGAAGTCGAGCATCCCGGTGAACTGGTCGACCGAGAGACCTTCCAATGCCGTGGCCGTCTCTGCGACCTCCGCCGGTGAGAGCCAGCGAGGCGGGCCGTAACCCATGTCCTCGGCGAACTCCTCGCCTCCGAGGACGGCCTTGCCGACGGCCGTCTCGGTGCCCCATGCGGTCCCGGTCAGGGTGAAGTGGACGGCATGCCAGGCCTTGTCGAGATCGAACGACACCCCGGCACTCTCGGAATCCAACCAGTCGAAGAAGTCCTCCGGGTCCATCTCCAACAACGCCTCTCCCGTGGTGGCGTCGACCGACTTCCAGAACATGACCATCCCCATGAGGAAGATCCTTGCAGCCAGCGTCGAGCCGGAGGCGCGCGGCCAGCCGCCGAGCTTCAGCCGCCAGAGGACTGTTGTCCGTCGAGGCTCTCCACCACGAATGTCGTGTTCAGCTTCACGCCGTCTCGGCTGAAGTTGCGGACCTCACCGACCCGACGGGCCTCCTTCTGTGCGAGATATCGATGAAGCCGGTACTCGACGATCTCGAGCAGGAGATCCTGGAAAACTGCGATTGATACATCGGGGACCTGAAGGCCGAATCGGATGATGTCGTCCTCGACGACGAACCACGGATCAGCCCCTCGTGATGGAGTCGTCAGCGCGTTGATCGGGTTCTTTCGCCAGTAGCGCTGCCATTCGGCGTCAGTCGGTTTGTCGATGTTGCCGAAGGATCCGGTGGCGTCCGCGAGATCGGCGCGAAGGGTGGGGTCACGCAGCACCTCCCAGCGACACGCGACAGCGAGCTCCGTGAGCGACATGCCTGAGGTGATGCGCCCGCTGCGAGCGAGGATCGCAAGTGTCACGAGCTTGTAGCTCTTCGTGTAGTTGTCGTGCTCGACGTGGGCCAGGTACTCACCGGCCTCATTGACGACGGCGGTCTCCTCAGGTGCCAGGAATCCGAACCGTTCCAGGAAGCCGAACCATCCGCCGGTGGCCTTCTTCAGATTGAACGCCCTCCCGTGTACCAGTGAGAGTTCGAGGGCCGTGGGCCGTCGTCCTTCGTGGTCGTTCGCCCATTGGCGTGCCAGAGCGAGTAGCCGGTCGTTCTCGGTCTCTCTCCCTGCAAGTCGGGTCAGGAGGTCGACCACCTCGGGGGCGATGATGATCGAGCAGCCCTCGGGGAGATCGGTAGACCCGCCTGCGAGGTCCGACCGCTCGCTGCGTAGGTAGGCGACCGCTTCGCGGTCAGTGATGTGAGTCCGACCGGCGAGCCCGGCGAGCAGCCGGGCCTTGAGGAGGAAGCTCCGGTGGTTGCCGACCAGGTCGACGGCTACCAACTTCTCCTTCCCTTGGCTGCGGCGAAGGCCACGGCCGAGCTGTTGGAAGAAGACGACCGGCGATTCGGTCGGGCGCAACAGCAGCACCAGGTCGACGTTCGGTAGGTCGACACCCTCGTTGAACAGGTCGACGGTGAAGATGACGTCGAGGTCCCCGTCGACCAGACGCTCCAGTGACTCGGCCCGGGGTGCTGAGTCGGTGCCGGAGTGCACTGCGACGGCGTCGACTCCACGGGATCGGAAGTGCTCGGCCATGAAGTCGGCGTGTGCGACCGTGCAACAGAACCCGAGTGCTCTCCGGGACGAACCGCCATGTCGTCGCCACTCGTCGACAACCTGCTCGGCACGTCGGACCGTGGCTAGTTGGGTGGTCAACTCCTCGGTGTCGAAGCGTCCGTTGTGCCACGGGATGTGTTCGTAGTCGGCGACATCGGCGATCGCGTGGTACTCGAACGCACAGAGAAGCCCCCGCGTGACGCCCTCGACGAGCCCGCAGTCGTAGACGAGGTTGTCCGAGCAGAGAGCCAACAGGTCAGCGGCGTCAGCCCGGTCAGGAGTGGCGGTCAAGCCGAGGAGAAACCGCGGCTCGAAGTGCGCGAGTACACGCCTGTAGGTGGAGGCGGCGGCATGGTGGAACTCGTCGACGACGAGGTAGTCGAACTGAGCGGGGTCGAACTCGCCGAGGTTGCGGTGCAGCGACTGCACGCTCGCGAACACCACGTCACCGCCAGGATCCCGCTCGCCACCGGTGAACAACGTGAGGCTGCCGCCAGGACGGACCTGCCGGTACACGTCGCGCGCCTGGGTCAGGATCTCCGCGCGATGGGCAACGAAGAGCACCCGGCGGAACTCCGGTCGGGTGGAATCGAACGCTGCCAACCACGTCTTCCCCAGCCCGGTCGCCATGACTACGAGTCCGGCGCCGTGGCCTTCGATCCGAGTCGACTCCAAGGCCGCCAGAGCGTCCGCCTGAACACTCCACGGTTTCGGTGCTACGACCACTTCGTCGGCGGTTGCACCAGCTTCACGGTCGGTGGTTCCGGCCGAATGGTCCTCCGCTTCGACGACGAACTGGTGCTCCGCGGCAGCCCGCTGTCGCCGAGCCTCGTCGTACTGGTCCAGCCAAGCCGACGTGAGCTCTATCGATCGCGAGTCGAGCCAGAGGGTCTCGAACTCACGTTGAAGGGCGGTGAGGTGTCGCGTCTCCAGGTTCCACTCCACGCCGGTTGTGAGACCGGAGTGGCTGAGGTTGCTGCTACCCACGAACGCGACCCCTGCCCCTGATGTCGACGACGAGAACAGGTACGCCTTGGGGTGAAAGGACGTCGTCGGGTCGCTGAAAACGCGGGCAGTGAGCGATCCGGGCGCCGACTGATCGACGCGATCGAGGAAGAACCCGAGGGCGCTGGCGTCGGTGATCAAGCCGTAGTCGGTCGTGAGGAGCCGGATCACTGCGCCTCTCTCCAACGCCTCGTCGATGTGGCGAGCGATCAGGTTGAGTCCCGACCGCATCACGAAACTCACGGCCAGGTCGATCCGGTCGAAGTCGTCCTCGACGAGGCAGCGCACGAGCTTGCGGCGCAACCGACCACTCAAAGGAGTGACGAGAGAAGCCGAGGCCTTGCCCTCGGCCGCCGCGGATGGGGCCAGGTAGTTGCCGAGAGCAGGGATCACATGGCGGACACCGCCGCGGGGATCCTCCACGTCCCCGCGGTACCGAGGGATCACGTGCACGTGCGCGTGGCCGACGGTCTGCCCCGCAGCGTCGCCGGCGTTGAACCCGACGTTGTAGCCGTCGGGGGAGTGCGACTCGTCGAGAGCCAGCTTGATCTCCTCGACGAGATCGAAGATGGCGAGTTTCTCGTCGGGCGTCGCTTCCCACCACGTTCCGATGATCCGCCGCGGGATCACCAGCGAATGGCCGTCGGTCACGGGGTGAAGATCGCGGACCGCGAAAGCCAGTTCGTTGCTGGCGATCCAATGGCCGGGATCGATGTCCGAGAAGACCGACATGTGGTCGGCGACCGTACTAGGACGATGTTGGCGTACGAGGCTGCGATCCGGATGGTCCGCTTGTGGGCCGCATACCCCGTGGTCGGGCGGAGCCGTTCAGTCGAGCCGCCAGTCGTGGCCGTAGCAGGCACGGCCGGTCCGCACCTCGACCTCGACCGGAAGGTGGTGCCGCCTCGCGAACTGCGGCGACAGCAACCGCTGTGACCACGGGTGATGATCGAGAGTCGTTCGCAGGAACGCGAGCACGAAATGTTCGGTGAGACGGTGGGCGTCGTCGACCGGTATCAGATCCGGTGAGCAACCCTCCTCGGCCAGTCCATCGATCACGACCGACGGCAGCCCGGCGTTTCGCAACGGATCCAGCATGTCGCAGATGTTGGTGAAGGAGTTGTGGCCGGCTCCTTCGAGGTCGACTCGCCAGGCCGGTCTCGACGCCGTGATCGACCACGGCCGCTCGGCCGCTGTCGAGAGGGGAACCGTCTCGTCCTTGGTCCCCGAGAGCAGCAAAATCGGCACCTTGACCGCTGCCAACTCCTGGTCGCTCAGCCACTGCGACGAAGCGGCGATCGGCACGATGGCGTCGACGCGGTCGTCCGGCGGCACGTCTCGGAACCCGCTGGCTGTCGCCAGGGCCGTGAAGCCACCGAAACTGCGACCGACGACGGCGACGCGGGAACCGTCCACGGTTCTAGCCAGAAGATCGGTCGGATCTGCCGACCGAGCGATCGCCTGATCGATGGCGAAGGACACGTCGAGCGGTCGCTCCCGGGCGATGGTCTGCGAAGGCTGTGCCCTGCCGGACAACAGATCGGGCAACGTGTTGCCTGCATGGTCAGGGGCGATCACGACGTAACCGTGGCCGGCGAGGGACTCCATGAGGAACCACGCCTCGAACCGGGTGGTCGTGCTGCCGTGTGAGAAGACCACCAGCGGTGACGGGCGCTTCATTGCCGGCCTGGCATCTCGCCGTACACCGGGCATGTCCACTTCAGTGCCGAGGACGTTCAGCGAGGCCGGCTCCCCGGTGGTGGTGCGGCGGTTCGTCGGATACCAGACGTCGAAGGTCAGGACGCGGCCCGGACGACTCGGGTCCTCGGCATCGAAGGTTGTCAGTCCGACTCCGAACCGTTCTCGATCGGCCGGAGAAGCGAACCGCGTCGGCCTGTTCGATCCCATGTGCGTCGTGGATCTGGTCGAGACGGGTCGGGATCCGTCCGTGTGAAGGGTCGGAGGTGCAGCAGCAGCGGTCGAGACCAAGGTCACCATCACGAGGAGTTGGGTGCCCAACGCGGTCAGGAGCCTTTGCATGTCGGTTCTCTCCGGTGGTCAGGTTCTGGAAGTCAGATGGCAGGGGCGGTCGCTGTACCTATGTGGGAGTCGGCCATTCCGAAGTAGAGCCTCCACTCGTCACGGAAGAGCACGAGACCCTGGGCGAAACAGACGTCGGGCACTTGGCCGTGCCGTTCTTCGGTGGTGTCTGCGCGGAGGAACGGGCTCGTCGATCGAGAGATGCAGGACCACGGATCCTTCGGGTCGAAGAGCGCCTGGCCTGGCTGGTAGGAGAACGGTGGGAGGTCGGGATCACCTGTCTCCCAGTGGTTGGCGCCGTTGTAGATGAGCACGACCCCAGCGTCGGTGCGGATGGCGGGAGGTCCGGGCTCGACGAGTAACGAGTCGAATCGGCCGCGTCGGGGAAACAGCATCGGCCGCAGCATCAGCTGTCCGGGAACGCGGTGTATCTGCCATGAAGCGTTCCCGGCCCCGGCGCTGGGTTCGTAGGTGAGGTAACGGTCACCGGTGGCGTCGAAGTCGACCGGTGTCCAGCGGACGAGGTCCGGCGATGTTGCGGCGAACGCCACGCCCTCACCCCAGTACATCGTGAACTGGCCGTCCACGCGGGAGGCGACGAGTCGTCCGTCGCTGACCTCCGTGACTACGGCGCCGCTCTTGGAGGACCGCCGGGCGTGGGGTGTACCGGCGAATGCGGGCCCGTGCTTCGTCCACGTGCGCAGGTCCTCGGAGGTGGCAACCATGAGGGTCCCGACCTTGCCGTCGAACGCCGTGTAGAAGCAGACGAACCCTCCGTCCGGGGACTCGACGACCCGAGGGTCCTCGCAACCTCCCGGGCCCTCCCATGCGTCCCAGGTACCTCCGTCCGGTCCGAGGACGGGGTCGGGTTCGATTCGGAAGTCGATCCCGTCGTTGCTGACCGCGAGCCCTATCCGGGAGGTTCCGGCATAACGGCCTTGTTGATCCTCGCCTCGGACCAGGAGACACACCTTGCCGTCATGGACGACTGCTCCCGGGTTGAACAGGTCCTTGCTGGCCCACTCGGGTGTCGGGAGTCCAGCGAGGATCGCGCCGGGCAGGCGGGTGAACGGGCCGATCTGCCAGCTGGCCTCGTTCACCTCGTCAGCCCCTGGCCTCGCGTGCGAGCACGCTCGCACTCGGCCTGACGTTGCGGTCCCGGTCGATGATGCCGAACGAGACTTCGTAACCGTGGAGCCACTCGTAGTTGTCCACGGCGGTCCAGTGGAAGAAACCTCTGACGTCGATCCCACGACCGATCGCGTCGTTCGTGATCTGCATCCCGCGTTCGAGGTACTCGGCCCGTTGTTCGTCGTCGTCAGTGCCGATCCCGTACTCGGCGACGAGTAGCGGCGTGTCGGGAACCTCGTCGTGCAGTCGGTCGAGGACAAGGCCCAGTCCGTCGGCCCAGATGCCATAGCCCAGAGGGGACACGGGCGCTCCGGGCGGGTGGACCGCGAGGCGACCCTCGGCCACTCCCATGGTGGCGTAGTAGGAGAAGCCGATCATGTCGAAGGCGCCGGCGAGGTCCGGCCTCTCGATCGGAGACCTGCCCTTGACCTCGAGTACGCCGTCGCGGAACAACCCCAGACCAGGTGCCCAGAACGAGTCGTAGAGCTCCCGTGCGAGCGAGTGGGTGTCGCTGCGGTCGTCCTGGGTGACTATCCCGGACAACCCGAAGATCGACGACACCGGGGCTCCGGTTCCTCGTAGGCGAATGGCCGCTTCGGCGTTCGCAAGTTGGATCGCCTCCTCGACGATCGACAACTCGGCGGGGTCGTCGTGGCCCGGCGGCCAGCCCCGACCTCCGTACGCGGCCTTCGCGTAGTAGTTGGCCTCGTTGATCGGTTGCCAGCCGTGGGTCAGATCTCCGAAGGAATCCGCCACGAAGTCGACGTGACGAGCCCAGGGGCCGGTGCGGTTCGCTTCCACCAGGAACCCTCCGCTCTCGGCGAACCACTGCGGGAGGGTGAAGTGGTGCAGGGTCACCCAAGGGTCGATTCCCGCGTCTCGGGCGGCTGAGAGAACGGACCGGTAGTGATCTACTGCTGCCGGGTCGTGGACGCCGGGCTCGGGCTCGATCCGTGCCCACTCGATCGACAAGCGGTGGTGGGTGAGACCCAGACCGGCCAGCAAACCGAAGTCCTCTCGGTACCGCTCGGCGAAACCATTGCCATCGCCTGAGAGCGGGGCCTGGCCGTCGCGTTCCCAAAGCCACCAGTCGGAAGCAGGTGCCGCACCCTCGCATTGCGTGGACGACGCCCCCGTGCCCCACATGAACCCTTCGGGCCAGCGCATGGTTCGGAGTATGACGACGGCGAGGAGATTTTACAAGGAGGTAAAAAGTTGTTGACACGGGCCTCGGCTCGGGTGTCTCCTACAGACCTGTAGAACCAGCGGAACCGAACAGGTCGGCAAGCCAGGGGGTACTCGTGCGCCAGACCCGAATTCCCATGCGACGCGCCCTTGTTGCAGCGTTGCCACTCCTGCTCATAACCGCCGCGTGCGGGCACGAGTCGCCCGACACGACGCCCAAGAGCACGAACGGCTCGTCAGAACAAGGGACCGACACCAACGCTCAACCGGCCGCGCCTGGCGAGTTCGGCACTCTGAAGGGGGTCTGTGGTCGAGGCGACGGGAAGACCGTCCCTTCGGATGCCCGTGGAGTCACCGACGACGAGATCCAGGTCGGGGTGCTCAACGACGCGACCAGCACCCTCGCGCCAGGTCTCGGCGCCGAATACCTCGCCGTGGCGAAGGCCTTCACGGAATGGTGCAACGCAGCAGGCGGGATCAACGGGCGCAAGATCAAGTTCGTCACCCGCGACGCGAAGGTCACCGAGGCCGCGGCACGGATCGTCGACGCGTGCCAGAGCGACTTCATGCTGGTCGGCGGCGCGACCCCGTTCGACGCGCCGACCGTCGAACCGCGGGAGGAGTGCGACCTCGGTGCGATCCCGGCTTACGCGGCCTCGCCCGAGGCGACGACCAGCAAGCTGCAAGCGCTGCCGACCCGGGTCCCGGCGAAACAGGCCAACGTTGCAGCGATCCGGCTTCTCGAGAACGAGTTCGGTGACGCGTTCGAGCGCACCGGGATGCTGGCCGTCGACGTGTCGTCGCTGCTGGACCCCGCTCTCGCCGTTCGAGAAGCGCTGCCCAAGGTGGGCGTCGACATCGTTTCGTTCCAGAAGCTTCCGCTCGAAGTCGCCAGCTATAGGACCTACGTGCAACCGCTCGTCGGAAAGGTCGACGCCGTGATCCCGCCCCCGGCACCGGACGCGGGCTTCTTCAGGGCCATGAACGATGTGGACTACACACCGAAGGTTCTCCTCGATCCGGTGGGCAACACCTACAGCCAGGACCTCGCGAAGGCGTTCGCCGATGCCCCCGTCGACGCCCCCTACTACCTGGCCTCGGAGATCTTCCCCCTCGAGATGGCAGACCAGAACCCGGCGACCAAGCTGGCGATGGACTTGACGAAGAAGACGGGAACGAAGTTGCCGATCGACGCAGGGATGATCCCGGCGTGGGCATCGTGGCTGCTCTTCGCGAGGTCGGCGTCGGAGTGCACCGACAAGCTGACCGTGGACTGCGTCATCGAGAAGGCGACTTCGGATCACGCCTACACCGCGGGTGGGCTGATCGCTCCGGTTGATCTTTCGGATCCCACCTCGATCGGGGCCTGCCGTGTGATCCTGTCACTGACCGCCGATGGGTTCACCTACGAACCGAAGATCACCAAGCCCACGGATGGTGACGGCGTGTTCAACTGCGACGACGCGAACGTCGTGCGGCTCGACGGCTGAACCTGGCCAGTACGGCCGGCCGGCAATGAACGAGTTCATCGGCTTCACGGTCTCGGGACTGGTTTCGGCCGGCCTCTATGCGATCGTCGCCTGTGGTCTGACCCTCACCTACACGACGACCGGCATCTTCAATTGGGCGCACGGGGCGCTGGTGGCCGTCGGTGCGTTCAGCTATTGGCAGTTCGCGGTCGACTGGGGACTTCCGACTCCTCTGGCGGCCGCGATCTGCCTGTTGCTCGTCGGTCCTCTGATGGGCGTGACGCTCGAGGCCGTGATCATGCACCGCCTCGAGGGGACGTCCGAGGCGACGAGAATGGTCGTGACCCTCGCTCTCCTGCTGGGAGTCCTGGCTGGGATGAACTGGATCTGGCCCCCCTCCCAGCAGAGATTGGTCCCCCGGATCGCCGGTGGACACGTCCTGACAGTTCTCGGCCAACGAGTCCCCTACAGCGACATCCTCGTCATAGCCACCGGTTTGCTGGTAGCCGTCGGTCTACGCACGCTCCTGTATCGAACCCGTGCCGGGGTCGAGATGCGGGCGACCGTCGACGACCGGACGCTCGCCACGCTGAACGGGGCATCGCCCAGCAGGACAGCGATGCGTTCCTGGGCGATCGGCTCGACTCTCGCCGTCCTCGCCGGCATCCTGATCGCCCCGCGCGGCGCACTCAGCGCCACGACCCTCGCTCTGTTGATCGTCAACGCGTACGCGGCTGCCGTGATCGGTCGTCTCCGCAGCCTGCCGATGACGTTCGTAGGAGCGGTCATCCTCGGGCTTGCCACGGGTTATGCCCAAGGGTATGTCGGCAGCCGTCAGGACATCACCGGCTACCAGTACCTGGTCGGGCTGGTGAACGTCCTGCCCGTCGTGGTTCTCTTCGTCGCTCTTCAGTTCCTCCCGCAGAGCCGTCTGAGGGGTGCACGTGTGCTTCGAGTCAAAGAGGTGTCCTCGCGGCCGACGTGGCCCGGCACGCTCGTCTTGGCCGTATCGGTGGTCATCGTCGCAGTCGCCGTGGCGCCGCTTCTCTCACCCGGTGACCTGAACTCGGTGACCAAAGTGTGGGGGCTCGCCATCGTCGCCCTGTCATTGGTTCCGCTCGTCGGTTACGGTGGCCGGCTCTCGGTGTGTCCGCTTTCGTTCGCCGCTATCGGCGCCGTGGTCGTCTCCCATCTTGGAGGCAGCGGCAATCCGGTCGTGATCATTTGGGCCGTCCTGATCGCAGCGGCGTGTGGTGCTGTCCTCTCGCTGACGGTGATCCGGCTGTCGGGTCTGTACCTGTCTCTGGCGACGGCCGCCTTCGCGGTGATGCTCGACAACTGGATTCTCACCCTGCCGAAGTTCACGGCCGTCATCAGAGTCCCCTTCACGGACGTGACTCTCTACCGCCACGAGATCACGATCTTCGAGGGCGGGAGTCTCGACGTGCGTCGGCCGAGCTTCTTCGGCGTCCACACCACGGGTGACCACGCGTTCTTCATCTACGGCGCGGTGGTGTTCGCTCTCGTCACTCTGGTGGTGGCCGCGGTCCGTCGTAGTGACTTCGGCCTGAGGCTCATCGCCCTCAAGGACAGTCCCGTCGGCTACGCCACGCTCGGTCTCAACGGGCGGCTGACCTCGATGGCGGTCTTCGCGTTCTCGGCAGGTCTGGCTGGGCTCGGTGGTGCCGTGTACGGCGCGGCCATCCAGCGACCGTCACCGAACGTCTTCTCCTTCTTCAGCGGGCTGAGCATCCTTCTCGCTGTCGTGATCCTCGGCGTGAACTCGATCGGTGCTGCCGCAGCCGCAGGAGTGTTCGTCGGAGGTCCCGCTCTCACGAACCTGTTCCCCGGGTTGGCACAGCTCTCTTCGACATTGATCGGTACGGCCGGGATCGGGCTCGGCGACAACCCCAACGGTGCCGTCCCTGCCGAGATGCGGCCACGCTGGCGGCCGGTACCGCGTGCCCCGGTCGTCCTCGTCGGAGGTCTGGCCGCGGTCGTCATCACCTATTTCCTGACACTGGCCGGAGTCTTGGGGAACTGGACCTTCGCCACGGTGCTGGTCGTGGTGCTGCTGGCGATGCCCCCGGTCGCCCGCTACGTCGCCGAAATTCCGGCGCCCCGGCCCGTCCGTGACGCCGAGGCCGACGGGCTGAGCGGCCCACCCGAACTGCTCGGGCTGACGCTTCCCGTCACTTCCGCTGATCTGGACCGTGTCAGTCGGGAGATCTCGGTTCCCAGACCACGGCCGACGGGTGGAAGCCATGGGACTTGAGATCTCCGGGGTGAGCGTCCGGTTCGGGGGACTTCACGCACTCGACGACGTGAGCATCGATGCCCGTGGCGGCATGATCACCGGTCTGATCGGCCCGAACGGAGCCGGCAAGACGACCCTGTTCAACGTCATCACCGGTGTCCAACGAGCCGCATCGGGTCGGGTTCTGCTCGACGACACCCGCATCGACCGAGTGCCTGCCCACCGTCGGGCGCGGCTCGGTCTCGGTCGCACTTTCCAACGACTCGAACTGTTCGGTTCGTTGTCGGTCCGGGAGAACATAAGGGTCGCCACAGGGGCACTACCTCGGTCCCGTAGGGAAGCGACCGTCAACCAGCTCCTTGACAGGGTGGGACTCGGAGACGTGGCCGATGAACGGGCCGATGCGTTGAGTACCGGGGTGGGTCGCATGCTCGAGCTGGCCCGCTGCCTGGCGGCCGAACCATCGGTGCTCCTGCTCGACGAACCGGCGTCCGGTCAGGACGACCAGGACACTGCTCGATTCGCGGCGCTGTTGACCAGCCTTGCCGCCGACGGCATGGCAGTCCTGCTCGTGGAGCACGACATGGAACTCGTGATGGGGGTGTGCGAACGCGTGCACGTCCTCGAGTTCGGCCGTCTCATCGCGAGCGGGACGGCCGAGGAGATCAAGAACGACGAGCGAGTGCGAGTCGCCTACCTCGGCGAAGAGGTCCCGGCATGACCACCACCGAAACAGCCCTGATCGAGCTGCATCAGGTACGTGCCGGATATGACGAAGTCGAAGTGCTGCACGGGATCGACCTGTCGATTCCCGTCGGACAGGTGCTCGCCGTACTGGGGCCGAACGGGGCAGGAAAGTCCACGTTGCTCAGGGTTCTCGCGGGACTCCACCCACCCACGTCCGGTGACCTGGTCATCGGCGGCAACGTGATGACCGGAGCCGACCCGACGGCCCTCGCGCTGCGGGGACTCTGCCTCATTCCGGAAGGTCGAGGCGTCTTCCCGAACCTCACCGTCGCCGAGAACCTCTGGCTGCTGACGAACCGCGGGGCAACACGCCGTGACGTCGAACAGGCTGCCTTCCATGCCTTCCCCGTGTTACGGGAGCGTCGCAACCAACTCGCCGGCAGCATGTCCGGCGGCGAGCAGCAGATGCTCGCCATGGCCCGTGCCATCGCGACCGATCCAGCTCTGCTTCTCGTCGACGAACTGTCGATGGGCCTCGCGCCCAGGGTCGTCTCACAGCTGTTCGAGTCCGTAGCCCGAATCGGCGAGAGCGGGGTCACGATCGTCGTGGTCGAACAGTTCGTCCAAACCGTGCTCGGGGTGGCTGACAGGGCCGTCGCCGTCGTCGGCGGCCGGATCGTGCTCGACGGCTCACCGACCGAGATCGCCCCCGAGCTCCATTCCGCCTATTTCGCCGGCAACCCCGATCAGGAGGACGACCGATGACAACCGCCGAGACGAACAGCGCCGAACGACGCGCCGAACAGTTCGTTGCCGACCTCGGGGAGATCCACCTCGACTCCAGCAGCCGAAACGTGAAGCTCGCCAGGTTCGGGGCCCTGCTCCAGGTGGTCGGCGCAGGCATGGCATTGTTGGGCCTGATGCTCTCGCAGGCGACCGACAACCCACTCGACCAGTCGACCGACATTTCGCTCGGCCTGGCGGGTACGGCCCTGTGTGTCGTTGGAGTCGGAGTCTTCCTCCGCTACTCGGTTGCCCAGTTCCTGCGCTTCTGGCTGCTCCGTCTCAGCTACGAACAGCAGCAACGGCAGGGCTGACGTGGCGTCCCGCCGGCCGACCTCGATGCCGGCGGCCACCGACATCAGACCGGCGGGAGCAGATCGGCGTGCCCGCCAGAGCCGTGGTCACGCTCGCCGGGACCTCATCCTCGCCGAGGCCGTCGAGATCCTGGCTGCCCGGGGATTTCGTGGGACGAGCATCGCCGAGTTGGCCAAGCGCGTCGGTATGACCCACCCCGGTCTCCTCTATTACTTCGGAAGCAAGGAGCGGCTTCTCCACGAAGTCGTCAGTGAGCGAGAGCGCATGGAGGGAGCCGCTTACTACGGCACGCATCCGGACTCGGAGGCCTCGCTCGCCAACATCACAGAGATCGCCCAACTGATCGCTGACAGCCCGACCTTCACCCGCCTGTACGTGGTCCTCGCCGCTGAGAACCTCGACCCTGGTGAACCGCTGCACGACTTCTTCACGGATCGTTACGCGCGGGCCCGCGACCTGGTGGCCGCAGCAGTCCGAGCCGACATGGCCAGAGGCGAGGTCCGGAAGGGAACCGACCCGGCCCAGATAGCCCGTGAGGTTGTGGCCACGTTGATGGGCCTGGAGATCCAATGGCTCATGGACCCCGACGAGATCGACTACGTCGCGACCATCGAAGCATTCACCGAAGGTCTGCGGGCGCGGTTGGCACCATGACCTCGCCGAGATCGGGCGAAGCCGGCCCTCGATGGGCGAGTACCCGCTTGATCCTCCGAGGTGCTGTCCGGTGACAACCCGCGACGTCGCACGTCAGCGGTACTTCCTGCGGGGCGGAGAAACCTGGCGCAACCCTTGGGAGGACTACCGCTGGTTACGTGACCACGACCCCGTCCACTGCGCCGTCGATCCGGACTTCGGGCCCTACGTGGTGCTGTCACGGTTCGAGCACGTCCTCGACGCAGTGCGTGACACCGCCACGTTCTCCTCGGCCCGTGGTCTCACTCTCGACCCGAAAGTCATGGATCTCTTCGAGTCACGGGCGACACCGATCGTGATGATGGATCCACCGGATCACACCGCAATGCGGCGCCTGGTGGCCAAGCCGATGACCCCGAGCCGGGTCAGCAGCTTCGAACCGGAGATTGCAACCTTCGTCGACGCATGTCTCGACCGCGTCGAGGATGCTGGTGACGCCGAGATCGACATCGTCGACGGGCCGGATCGTCTTCGAGCGTGAGGCCGACGATCTCGCCGACGTTGCGGGCTCATTGACCGGCGCCTACGAGCAGAACGAGATCTCCATTCTCCGCAGTGAATGGGACTGACGGTTCCGGACGGCGTGCCTGGCCGAGCAGGTCCAAGGTCGGGTTAGCTGCGACCGTCCACGAAATCTGACCTCTCTCGTTAGCGTCTTGGCTGGAGGTCGTTGGGGCGATGGCTCGACTGGACGAGGAACACCCGCTCGATGTCGATGGTGAGTGGTTCGTCGACACGCGGTGCATCGACTGCGATGTCGCCCGGCAGTGGGCACCGGGCCTGATCGAGGCAGATGAGGACGGACTGTCCTACGTCGCCCGTCAACCCCGATCCGAAGAGGAGCAGGCCGCGATGTGGCGGGCGGCCGAGGCATGTCCGACGCGTTCGATCGGGCATCGGTCCCTGCGCCGGCCGGCGGAACCGGCGTTCCCGTTCGAACTGACTCCTGGTGTATACGCGATGGGCCACAACCATCGTGACTCCTTTGGTGCCCACTCGTACCTGGTGAAGCATGCCGGAGCGAACCTCCTCGTGGATGCTCCCCGTTTCCTCCTGTCGCTGGCCGACCATGTCGATCGCCTTGGCGGGATCGACCATGTCCTGTTGAGCCATCGAGACGACGTCGCCGACGCCGAGCGTTGGGCAGAACGGTACGGGGCACGGGTCTGGATCCACTCCGACGACGCCTCGGCCGCGCCGTTCGCGTCCGATGTCGTCAGCGGAACAGAGACGGTGGACGTCTCCTCCGGGGTGACCCTCGTGCCGGTTCCCGGACATACGCGGGGCAGCGTCGCGTTCCACGTCGACGAACGTTGGTTGTTCACCGGCGACACCTTGCACTGGCATCAGCGACGCCGCCGGCTCGACGTGTTCGCAGGGGCCACCTGGTACTCGTGGGAGCACCTCGCCGACTCCATGGATGTCCTGGCTCCGCTGCGGGTCGAGTGGGTGTTCCCCGGCCACGGCATCTGGCACCAAGTCGGCTTCGACGCGTACTCGGCGCAGATGGCTGATCTGGGAAGTTCGATGCGTCGGATCGGGCGTTCAGCATGGTCGCACCGTCCCATCGACCCGGGGATGTGACCTGGCAATCGCCGGCCAACCACGACCCGTGGCGACTCGAGAAGGTCCGGATCTCGGCCTCGGCGGCTGTCGGCGATGCGGTTCACCGAGGGCCACGGCTGAGCGTGAACCGTCGTGCGGACCGCACCTCGCTGCTCTCGCAGTCCAGTACCTCGATGTGATCGTGGCCCAGGCGGAAGATGGCGAGTTGGCCGAACCTGCGCCCGAACTCGATGGCCGTGGCCGTGTCGATGTCGTGGATCGCGACACTGGTCTCTGGAGGCCAGTTCCGAGCAGTTCGTCGTGCCGCTGACGGTTCTCGTCCTCACTCAGTTGCACCGAACCCGGGTTGTGGGCCGTGACCACGTGCCAGACGTCAGGGAGGCTCGCCTCGCCATCGTCGGATGGCGTGATGATCGTGAAGCCGTCCGCATCTTCGATCGTCACTCGCGTCCTGGCATAAGCGGACCAGGGCCTATCACTGTTCACCGGCTGATCATCCCCTAGTTCCTCGGCGTTCGGGCAGTCGGAGCTGCATCAGCGGGTCAGGCCTGATTCGTGCGCCCGACCGTCCCGGTCGACTAGGCGTCGACCTCTTCTTCGTCAAGCTCGAGTTGATGTGCGAGTGCCAGCAGGCCTGCTCCGAGGTCCTTGAAGACGTCGATCGGATCCTCTACCCACTGCTCGGGTTCATCGATTTGGAACACAGCGAACGTCGAGGCGTCGGTCTTGATGACCGTGAAGTTGACGTCTTCGCTCCACGAGATCACAGCGACCGGGTCGACTACTACCTCCCCGCTCGAGTCTCCGTCCTTCTTCCCATGGTCGGGGAAAGCAACCTGTGCGGCCTCGCCGACCGCTGTGAGGTCGTCGGTGATCGAATGAACGGCATCCACGAAGGATTCGAAGGTGCCCAATGGTTCCTCATTGTCCTCCTCGTCGAAGGTCATTACCGACCACGGTTCTTCGCGGTCCTCATCGAAATCGATCAGGAACCTGCCGGAAGGACCACCGAAGACTCCGAGTATCGGGTCTGGGCCGCAATAGTCGACGGCGAGGTCGAACTCGCGAAGGGCATCCAGCTCGTCGGGCCGCAGCACGGACGGATTGGACATCTGGGGTGACCTGATCAGTTCGGTCTGTCCGAGAATGGGGTGGTCGACGATGTCTTCTCGGGGGATCGGGTTCACCAAGGGGTAGACCTCCATCGACACGAAGCGGTGCTTCGTCTTCGCCACATCGGGATCCCCCCAGAACTGGTCGCCGCTGCCGGTGGCGCTGAACGCCTCCCCAGCGATTTCACCCACGCCGATGATGAATCCACCGTCTCGTCCATCCGGATGCTTTCCGCTGACGTACAGGAAGCACGGTTGACCGGCAGCAAGCAGGTCGACTCTGTAGTTCTCGTGTACCGACCAGCCGTTGACCCAACCCTCTGCCTCCAACGCGGACTCGACGTCGTAGACAGACCGATTGGCCTTGAACACCCATCCGGCGATGGGCCGGCCATCCTTCGTGCTTGCAGCCGTCAACGTGACCTCCTCGTTGCAAGAATCAGCCGCAAGGTACCGGACCCCCCTGACAGTTCTGGTCGTCACAGGGTCGGATCTGGGCCGAATGGCCAGGTCTTGGTTCCGGTCGGCGGGAAACTCAGCGGGTCAGGCCTGACTCGTGGGCCCAGATGGCCAACTCGACTCGGTTGCGGGCACCGAGCTTGGTCATGAGGCTCGCCAGGTGGGTCTTGACGGTGCTGAGGCTGATGAACAGTTGGTCTGCGATCTCGGCGTTCGTGTGCCCGACGGCAACTCGGCCCAGGACTTCCTCCTCGCGTTCGGTGAGGGCCTCGGCCGGTGGTCGGTTCTGCTTGGACGGGGCGGACTCGGCGAAGGTGGACAGCAGGCGGACCGTCACGCTCGGGTCGATGAGGGCCTCCCCGTCAGCGGCCGCCTCCACGGCGTGGACGAGCATCGCTGCGCCGGCGTCCTTGAGGAGGAACCCGCGGGCACCAGCCTTGAGAGCCCCGTAGACGTACTCGTCGAGGTCGAAGGTCGTGATGACGACGACAGCGATCGGGTCCGCGACGTCCGGTCCGGCCAGCAGCCGGGTGACCTCTATCCCGTCGAGCTTCGGCATCCGAATGTCGAGGAGACAGACGTCGGGCCGGTGACGTCGAGCCAGGTCGACCGCTTCGCGCCCGTCGGAAGCCTCGGCGACCACCTCGATCCCGTCCTGGGCGCCGAGGATCATCACCAACCCTGTCCGAACCAGGTCCTGGTCGTCCGCCACGAGGACCCGGATCGTCACGCGCTCGCCTCGCAGGGAAGCCGAGCGAACACCCGCCAACCGCCGCCCGACGGATCGGGACCGGCATCGAAGGTTCCGCCGAGGAGAGCGACCCGTTCCGCCATGCCGGCTAGCCCGTAGCCACCGACGCCCGTCGTTCCGACCGGACGACCGTCGTCCTCGACGGTCAACTGCACGTCACGGCCCGACGGTTCGATCGCGATCCGTACCTCGTTCACCGCGGTGCCGTGCCGCAAAGCGTTCGTGACCGCTTCCTGGGCGATCCGGAAGAGCGCGGTTCCGACCACTGGCGCCACGGTCGGCAAGGCATCGAGCGATGTTTCGATCCGGACGGGTTCGCTCGTGGCGAGCCTGGCGATGTCGGCGAGACCGGGTTGCGGTGCCAGTTCGCCGGCCTCGCCACCGCGGAGGACCCCGACGATCGAGCGCATCTCCGCCAGGGTGCGCGCCGCTTCTTCTTCGATCACGTCGAGCACTCGGCGCGCCGCCTCGGGTTCGGTAGCGGCCACTTCCTTGCCGGCCTGGGCCTGGATGGCGATCGCCGAGACGTGGTGTGCGACGGCGTCGTGGAGGTCACGTGCGAGGCGTTCCCGTTCCCGTGACCGGATCGTCTCGGCTCGCCGTTGGTCGGCCGTGGAACGGGTCCGCACGAGCAGGCCGAGGCCGATCGGCATCGCCAGCACGATCGTGCCGCCGATCACGTCGCTCGGTGCCGTCGAGTCGGTGAGGTTGCAGATCACCGCGGTCACCGCGATCACCGGGATCCCCCGGAGCCCGTCTCGCCCTGAACCCCAGCGGTACAGCGCGTAGATGTTGATCAACATCGCCGACATGGCGAACAGCCCGCCGGGTTCGCGGTAGGCGAGCCACACCGCGGAGGTGAACACCACAGCTGCGCCACAACCGACGGTGACGGCCAGGAGAGGTCTCTGACGTCGGATCAACAACACCGGAATCGTCACGAGGGCGACCACCAGCGCCGCGCCGCGCCAGTGCAGGTCGCCGCGCAGCACTGCTTCGAGCACGGCCCCGACGGACGCTCCGGCGACGAGCAGCCAGTCCCGCCATACCCGCCGCGGCGGGTCGGCGACGGCCGGTTCGGCGGCGAACTCTCGGAGCGTCGACGTCACCATCGACGTGCATCGTACGGACCGGCACCGCCCGGCGGATCAGCCGAAAGGACGATCCGGATCCCGTACCGACGGCCCACGGATTCGGGACGAAACGCCGATGTGCGGCGGGCCTCGCGAGCGGACGATGAGCCGACGCCCTCGCAAGGAGAAACGCACGCCATGTCACACGCCCTGTACCGGCTCGGCCGGTGGACCGCCCGCCACCCCTGGAGGACGATCGTTGCCTGGGTGGTCCTCGCCGTCGTGGTGATCACCGCTTCTGTGACCTGGGGACGTGAGCTGCGTGACTCGTTCAACGTTCCCGGCGTCGACTCGGACAGGGCGACGCAGCTTCTGTCGACGGCACAGTCCGCCGACGCCGGTGTCACGGCCCGCGTCGTAGCGACCCCGCGTGACGCGGCATCGCTTTCGGGTGCGGAAGCGGGCCGTGCCCTCGCTGAGTTGCGCGAGGAACTGTCAGCGATCGACGGGGTCGTCGCTGTCACAGCGCCGCAACTCTCCGGCGACGGGAAGGTTGCGCTTCTCACCGTTCAGTACCCGGTCCTGGAGGACCTCGACTCTGGTGACCTGACTCGCCTGAAGGACGTTCTGGACCACTTCGACGACAGCGCGCTGCGGGTCGAGGCCGGCGGTGAGTTGTTCTTCCACCTGGAGGCAGCGGGCGGAGGGTCGAGCGAGGCGATCGGCATCCTCGCCGCCGTCGTCATTCTCCTCATCGCCTTCGGATCGGTCGTCGCGATGGGGCTACCGATCGTCACCGCTCTCGTCGGCCTCGCCATCGGGATGTCCTCGCTCGGACTCGTCACGTATCTGATCGAGATCCCGAGCGACGCCCCGGGCATGGCAGCGATGGTCGGAATCGGCGTCGGCATCGACTACGCGCTTTTCCTCGTCACCCGCTACCGCGAGTTCGTCGCATCGGGCTCCAATACCGAAGACGCTGTGGGCCGATCGCTGGCCACGGCGGGTCAAGCGGTGCTCTTCGCCGGGGGGACCGTGGTCGTCGCCATCCTCGGACTGGCCGTCGCAGGGGTGCCGATGATGACCGCTGCCGGCGTCGCAACGTCGACGGTCGTCGCCGTCGAGGTGGTCGCCGCCCTCACGCTGCTGCCGGCACTCGTTGCCCTGTCGGCCTCGTGGATCGACCGGCTGAGCATCCACCGCCGGGGCACTGCGCCGAGCGGCCGACGCGCGGCGCAGTGGGCCGGTCACGTCTCCCGGCACCCGTGGCCGTACGCGGTGGGTGGCACGCTTGCGTTGCTGGCGCTCACCGTGCCGATGTTCCGCCTCGAGCTGGGCTTCCCCGACGAAGGCACGATGCCGCCTTCTCGGACGGAACGTCGGGCCTACGACCTGGTGTCGGACGGTTTCGGCCCCGGGGTGAACGGACCCCTGTTGATCGCCGTCGACCTGTCCGGAGCGACCGGTGACCCGACGACGATCCTCGCCGACCTCGGGAAAGCAGTCTCCGCGGACGAAGGGATCGCGACGGTGTATCCGGCGCAGGTCGACCGTGGGTCGCGCGTCGCGACGATCGTCGCGATCCCGACCACCAAACCGCAGGCCGCAGCCACCTACGACACTGTGAAGCGCCTACGGTCCGACGTCTTTCCTGGCGCCTTGGATGGCAGCGGTGCGAGCGCCCACGTCGGCGGTGCAACGGCGAACTTCGGGGATATCGCGGGTCGGGTGACCGACCGGCTGCCGCTGTTCGTCGGATCGGTGCTTCTGCTGTCCTTCCTGTTGCTGATGGTCGTGTTCCGCTCTGTGCTGGTCCCGCTCAAGGCGGCACTGCTCAACCTGCTGTCGATCGGAGCTGCCTACGGCGTGATGGTCATGGTTTTCCAGTGGGGCTGGGGCAAGGACCTGATCGGCCTCGATTCCACGCTTCCGATCGTGTCGCTGATCCCCATGTTCATGTTCGCCGTGCTGTTCGGCCTGTCCATGGACTACG
>JAGQSN010000363.1 GCA_020439555.1 Acidimicrobiales bacterium
AGGTCGTTTCGACTGCGCTCAACGACCGGTTGGGGCTCAACGACCGGTCGGGGCTCGACTGCGGTGGTGTCGACGGGTGATGTCAGGCTGACGCCGGGTCCTTCGAGGTGGTGTGCTCGTCCTCGTCGTCGCCCGGTCCGTCGGCCGCGTCGCGCTCGGCGATCCGGGCCTCCTCCTCGAGTTCGCGTGCCCGTCGGCGGAGGATGAGCGGGTAACCGATGATCGCGATCGTCGTGAACGTGAACCACTGGACGGCGTAGTTCAGGTGGGGACCCTCGTCCAGGGCCTCACGAGGGACGGGCTTCGGGTCCGCGTCCGTCACGGCAGGACGTTGGGCTTCCAATTGGACGTAGCCGGGAAGCATCGTTCCCGGGACCTGCGCGTCGAGTCGTGCGACGTCCAGCCTCGCCAGGTTGGACAGGTGACCCTTCGGCGGGTCTACGGGGCCGAAGCGACCGCGGGTCTCGGGCTTGCGGACGATACCGACGACGGTCACCTCACCCTTCGGCGCCGCGTAGGAGGCGGGCACCGAATCGAACTGGCCGCTGTTGGGAATCCACCCGCGGTTGACGGCGACGACGGTCCCGTCGTCGAGCCGCAGAGGTGCCACCACCCACGAACCCGGTGCGCCGCCGAGGCTGCGCGAACGGACGAGCACCTGCTCGCCCGGGAGGTACTGCCCGCGCACTTCGACCTGCCGATACTCCAGGTCGCCCACGGCATCCGGCTCGCCGACGTACATCAGGCTCTCGACCGGAACCACCGGTTGTGCTGTGCGGTTCTCGATTCGGCGGTTGCGGTCCTTCTTCTGGTCGAGCCGACGGAGCTGCCAGAACCCCGCCGAGATCATGGCGACTATCAGGGCGAGGACGAACAGGTGCGACAGGATCCACTTGGGGCGAAGAGCGAACCGGTACCGCGACATCGTCGGAGGACCCTACGACCGCTGCGATCCGCCCCCGAAGTCGCGCACCCCTGAGGACGTCAGCCGTCGGGGCCGATGTAGTCGACCCGGGCCCGCATGAAGGTCGGCTGCCCGTACTGCTCGATCGCGTGAGCGATCCATCCGGCGGCGCGGGCGAGTGCGAACACCGCCTCCCCCGACCCGGGTGGCATGTCCGCGCAGAACGCCACCGCAGCGAGCGCCAGGTCGACCGTCGGCGGAGGGAGACCTCGGTGAGCAGCCACAGCGAGAACCCCGCGGACCACTGCCAGCCGGTCACCCGGCGCGTCGAGGTCCTCCAGCCGGTCGATCAGGGCGACGGCGCGCGGGTCACCGCGGGGGTACAACTCGTGGCCGAAGCCCTCGATTCCGGCGGCCTCGCCCGAGCGTGCAACCCGTCGTGGGGCAGCGGCGGATCCGTTGTCGCGAGGTGGACCCAACCGATCAGTGAGGGCATCCTCTGCGCCAACACGTACCGCGTCGCGCAGCAGGGCCTCGATAGGCACGGACGCCCCTCCGTGACGCACGCCGGCGAGCACGTTCAGCCCGGCGCCGACCACATCGGGGACCCGTGCTCTGACCATCGCCGCTAGCCGGGCTGCCAACGTTGAGCTCGCAAGTTCGTGATCGGCCAGGAGGCCCAACGCCAGATCGAGCACCGCCACCCGGTGAGGATTGCGAGGAAGCCTCGTGAGCCTGGTCCAGAGGACTTCTGCCACCGATCGGGCCGGCTCGGCGCGGCGAGCAGCGCGTCGATCCGCGCGAGGCAACCCATGAGCCATGAGGCGGATGAGGCGACGAGCGTCCGTGAGCACATCGGCCTGCCGTCCGGTTCCGTGTTCGGCGCCCACGACCGCAGCTATGACCCTGAAACGATCGATGGGAAGTGACTCGGTGGGCATCGGCTGTTGTGCGGCGACGGCACGATCCAGAGCAACGAGGTCGACGGGCCAGCTCGGCCGCTCCTGCCAATCACCGATCCACAGCCACTCAGCGACCTGTTCGAACGTGTGCGTGCTCGCGGCTTCGACCGCGTCGAGACCCCGATAGGTGACCCGGCCGTCCGCGATGCGGGTCAGAGCGGACGGAAACACCAGAGGTGGGAGGGCCCGTGACCTCCTGCCGGAACGGGCGAGTCGTTCGACGTCCCGAGCCGCGAACGTGCTCACCCCTCCCGGCACTCTCCTCGGTTCGATCAGGCCACGGCTGACGTACGCGTACAGGGTCTCGGGCTTCACGCCCAACCGCTCGGCCGCCTCGGTGGTGGTCATTCGGGTTCGTTCGGTCATGCCGCTCCGAGCATCGACATTGATTAGAAGTCAAGGTTGATCAATGTCGTCCACGGTGTCAAGGTCGAGGCATGACAGATCGAACAGCCACGCGGACAGAGCGATCCGCACGTTCGGGCACAGGTGACGGTCGATCGACCGCGTCGGGCTCGCCGTCGACCGTCGCAGAGTTCATGAGCCACCCGGTGGTCACCGCCCGGATCGACCAGTCGATCGCGTCGGCTGCGGACGCAATGGTCCTCTCCGGCGTCGGTTCGGTGGTCGTCGTCCACGACGACGGCAGCGTCGCGGGGATTCTGACCGAACGTGACCTAGTTCGTGCGGCTGCGGCCGGAGCCGACACCCGCGTCGCAGTGACCGAACATTGGATGACGGCCGCACCCGATGTCATCGAGCCGTCCACGTCGATCGACGAGACG
>JAGQSN010000033.1 GCA_020439555.1 Acidimicrobiales bacterium
CACCCGGATCATGAACCCCACGCAGGCCGTGGTCGAAGGGCGCGTCGCGGCGCTCGAGGGAGCGACCGAGACCGCGGTGGGTATCCCCGGGGCGCTGGCCGTTGCCTCTGGCATGTCGGCGGAGATGCTCGCGGTCCTCAACGTCGCGGAGGCGGGTAGCCACGTCGTCGCCTCCACCTCCCTCTACGGCGGCACGTACAACCTCTTCCGTCACACCTTCCCCAAGATCGGCATCGAGGTGTCCTTCGTCGAGGACCCCGATGACATCGACCAGTGGCGCGCGGCGGTCAAGCCCAACACCCGTGCCTTCTACGGGGAGACGATCGGCAACCCGAAGAACGACTTCCTCGACATCGCCGGTGTGTCCGCCGCGGCGCTCGACGCCGGTGTGCCGTTGATAATCGACAACACGGTCGCTTCGCCGTGGCTGGTCCGCCCGTTCGAGCACGGCGCCGACGTCGTCGTCCACTCGGCGACCAAGTATCTCGGCGGTCATGGCAACTCGATGGCCGGTGTCATCGTCGACGGCGGTTCGTTCGACTTCTCCGCGAACGACAAGTTCCCCGGTTTCACAGAACCCGACGAGAGCTACCACGGCCTCCAGTACTGGCCGGCGCTCGGAGCTGGCTCCTACATCATCAAGGCACGCGTCCAGCTCCTGCGTGACCTCGGCCCGGCCATCAGCCCGTTCAACTGCTTCCTTCTGCTCCAGGGCATGGAGACCCTCAGCCTCCGCATGGAGCGTCACAACCAGAACGCGATGCGGGTGGCGCAGTACCTCGCCGATCATCCTCAGGTGGAACGGGTCCAGTACGCGGGCCTGCCGGACTCGCCGTGGCACGAACGGGCGAAGACTCTGTCCGCGGGCCGGGGGTTCGGTGCCGTACCTGCGTTCGTGATCAAGGGCGGACGCGATGCCGGCGTGAAGTTCGTCGAGGGTCTCGAGTTGCACCGCCACGTCGCCAACCTCGGCGACGTTCGCAGCCTCGTGGTGCACCCCGCTTCGACCACCCACAGTCAGCTCACCGAGGAGGAGCAGCGTGCCGCCGGCGTCGAGCCGGGTCTGGTGCGTCTGTCCGTCGGTGTCGAGACGATCGACGACATCATCGCCGACCTCGACAAGGGCTTCGCCGCAGCCAAGGCCTGAGCACTTCGACCTTCCACCCGGAAAGCCTCCGAGAAATCGAAATGGCGTAGGTTCTCGTCGCTCTGCGACGGGGATCTACGCCATTTCGGCTTTGGGGAGCAGGATTCGGAAGGTCGTTCCCGACGGGCCGCTCGACACGAGTTCCGCACGTCCGCCGTTCGCATCGGTGAGACCGGCCACGATCGCCAGACCCAGTCCGCTGCCCGACCCTCCACGGCGGGTCCTCGAAGGATCGACGCGGTGGAAGCGGTCGAACACGTGGGCGTGATGCTCCGCCGGTATACCCGGGCCGTCGTCGACGACGTCGACTTCGACATGACGGCCGTCCGGGGAGTCCGAGGTCGTGATGATCGTGCCGGTGCCGGGAGGGGTATGGGCCCTGACGTTCGACACGAGGTTGGCGATCATCCGGAACACCTCGTCGTGCACGGCGAGCGCTGGGGATGTGGCCTGGTCGACGACCGTGACCGGGTGCTCGGCGTCGATCGCCGTCGAATCGAGCGCGACGGCACGGGCGATCTCGGCGAGGTCCACCGGGGCAGCCGAGGATCGTTCCAGCGCGTCGGCACCGAGCCGATCCAACAGCAACAGGTCCTCCACGAGCGCCCCCATGCGTGAGGCCTCGTGCCCGATTCGGCCGAAGACCTCGTCGAGACGTTGCTGCTCGCGGATGCCTCCGCGCTGATAGAGCTCCGAGTAGCCCATGATCGCCGTGACCGGGGTTCGAAGTTCGTGGGCGGCATCCGCGGCGAACTGGCGGGTCCTGGCGAGGGCTTCCTCGCGTTCGGTCGACGCCGTCTGCACCTGGTCGAGCATGTCGTTCAACGCACCGGCCAGAGCACCGACTTCGGTGCCGGGTCGCCCGGCCGGCACGCGCTCGTCGCTGTTGCCGCTCCCGATGCGTCGGGCGGCGGAGGTGATGGCGCCGAGGGGTCGCAGCCCGAGACGGGTCGCCGCGGCGGTGACGAGCACGAACGCGGCGACGAGTGCGAGCCCGCTCCAGAGCATCGTGCTTCGCAGCCCGCTGAGCGTTTCCTGCGTGTCATCGACCGAGAGCGCCGCGAAGATGACGGCCGTGCTGTCGGGCACCCTGGTGACCCGGGCGATGTAGGTGCCGCCGTCCGGTGCACGGAGGTGCAGAACGTCGCCCTCGAGGGCTTCGACGTCGCTCGGGACCGCTGGAATCGACGACTCGTCGACAGCGAGGCGCGGCAGCGGAAGTTGGGTGCCGTCGGCCAGGACCACGACCCCGAATCCGTTGAAGGACTCCCGCAGAGGCGAGTTCCTGCCGCTGCGGAAGGGGAGCGGCTCCCGCCCCTTCTCCCACCGTTCCACCTGGTTCCTGGCTGACGGCATGAATGCCGTGGACATCGCCACGAGCGCCTCGCGGTCACGACGGTCCAGCGCATCCTCAGTGCGGTTCGTGGTGATCAGCGCCAGTGCCAGAAGGGCCAGCGCGACGGTCGCGGCGCCGATGAGGGTCAACCTCGTCCGGAGGGACATATCAGGTTTCCTTCGTGGTCGGTCGTGGCATGAGGCCGTAGCCGACTCCCCGCCGGGTGACCAGACAGGACGGGCCGAGGTCGGCCTCGAGTTTGCGGCGTAGCCGCGAGACCACCGTCTCGACCGTCGTCGTGTCTACCGCTCCCGGTTCGTCCCACGTCAGGTCGACGATCTGCGAGCGGGTGAGGATACGTCCTCGGTTGTGGACGAGGGCCGTGAGCAGGCGGAGTTCGGTGGGGGTGAGATCGAGTAGGTGTCCGCCCCGTCTCACCTCGTAGCGGCGGAGGTCGATCTCGATGTCGTCGAAGTGGAGAAGGTCGTCGTCGGCGGACGTACCCTTGCCGCGCCGCAGGAGCGCCTCGACCCGTGCGACCAACTCGTCGATGTGGAAGGGCTTGCGGACGTAGTCGTCGCCGCCCGCACGGAGACCCTCTGCCGCATCGGCGGCGTCGGTACGTGCGGTCACGAACAGGATCGGCAACTCCGGGTCGTCCCGGCGGATCCGTCGGCAGATCTCGATCCCGTCGGTGTCGGGCAGCATCACGTCGAGGACGACCAGGTCGTACCGACCGGTTGCCAGAAGCCGCATGGCTTCGTGGCCGTGGTCGGTCACGTCGGCTTCGTGGCCGACGAGGCGCAGGGACGTCGCCACCACGTCGCTGATGCTCGGTTCGTCGTCGACCACGAGCACTCGGGCGGTTCGGCTGTTCGTCAATGGTTCGTCCCGATGTTCCTCGTGGTCGGCAGGCCCGAGAGGGCAAGTGAAGTGTCCCACCGTTTCCCGATGGTTGAGTGGAGCGAAGGGG
>JAGQSN010000364.1 GCA_020439555.1 Acidimicrobiales bacterium
GCGACCGCTCCTGCGCCCGGGCCTCGATCGCCGCGACGTGGTCGGCCAGCACCGACCGCAGGTCGGCGAGGTCCCCAGCGGTCGTCGGGCGCATCAACTTCGCGAGCTCGGCGTTGGCATCCATGGGCGTCCTTCCGTCGATGGCCCCGGCCGGGACCGGACCGCCCGCACGGTAGTTGCGACTGACGGATCAACATCTCCTTGACAAGCATGCGATGGCGAATACTGTCGCCAGTGAAACACGGCGGTTCGAGACCCACGGCGGTGGTCCATGAATCAGAAGCTTCGTGCTGCGGCACGTCCGCACTCGGCATCTCGCTTATTCGGCAAGGATCGCAATCGGCTGCATGGACGGCATCCGTCTCGCCGCTGCCGCACTTCCATGGTCGCACTTGCAGTCGCGATGCTCGTCCTTGCGAGTTGCGACACCGACAACATGTATCCCACAGCACGTGCCTCCTGGACGTGTGCGGGGGGCGAGCCTGGGGCAGCGCTGTTCTGTCAGACCGACAACTCCACGTTCACGTATGGTCTGACCTCGGGCACGGCGTCGGACCACGCGACGATCGTCAAGGTCATGGGTGAGGACTTCGCGCCGACCGACCTTGTCGTCTCTCGTGAGAGTCCCGTCGTCTACACCGGCTCTGCCGAAACCGACGTGGTCTTCCAGGTCGGAGCGTGGGTGCCGTCAACAGCAGTGGGCCTGACGTGGTGCGACAACGCCGTCTCCTCGGTGAGATGTGACCAGCATTACGCCAGGATTCGCAGCGGATATGTGAACCGTGGGGTGGTGTGTCACGAGGCCGGTCATTCCGTCGGATTGGTACATGGTGACAGTGCCGAACCTCCCGTTGGCGGGCAGGAACCGATTCTCGAATGCATGCGTAAGGCACCTGGTTCGTTGGATCGCTTGGGCGGCCACAATCGGAGGATGATCGATGCAACGTACTGACTCCCACCCTGAGGGTTGCTCTCGAAGCGCTGTGATGACGGCGGCCTTGGCCCTTCTCGTCCTCCTTGTCGCGGGTTGTGGTTCGGATGCCGTGAGTGGAGTTGGCGCACGCGGGGTGGCTCGGTACCAGGAGATACCGATGTACCCCTTCGACACGGCGGAGGAACAACGCACCTTCAGCGATGCGTGGGTGGTCGTGCGAGCCACCGGTGAGCGGATCGGCGAGGTCGAGGGATACCTCGATCAGGAGGGCTACCAGCCTCGGCAGGTGGAGCTGGAAGTGACGAAGGTGCTCTGGTCCCGTCCGAACATCACTCCGCCCGAGCGACTGGTCTCGGAGACAGGGCTCCTCCTCGCCGACGGTGTTGCGAGCTACGCCGTCGGCGAGGGCGGCGTGGCGATCGAGGTCGGCGCGACCTATCTCACCGCGGTCGTCCGGCGCCCGGACGGCACGTTCGACCTGGCAGCCTCGAAGGGCACCCGTCGACTCCGGGGAGATCTCGTCGAGGTCCCGGGCGGGGGCTCGTCCCGAACGACGGAGGTGGACGTCGACGCG
>JAGQSN010000365.1 GCA_020439555.1 Acidimicrobiales bacterium
GCCTTGAGCTCCTCCTCGAGCTTGTCGGCGTCGGTGGCGCCCATGCCCTCGTACTTGCCGGGGATCACGATGTCGACGCCGTAGGGGTGGTCACCGATGTGCTCGTCGATCCAGTCGAGTTCGGTCTCGAGTTGCTCGGGCGTGAAACCGACGGCGCCGAGCACACCGAAGCCTCCGGCCTTGGAGACCGCGACGACGACATCGCGACAGTGGGTGAAGGCGAAGATCGGGAACTCGATTCCGAGCTTCTTGGCGAGATCTGTCTGCATTGGAAGGTCCTGGGTCCTTGGTTGTTCAGGTGGTCAGGTCGAGGCGGGCGAAACGGCGACGGTGCTCAGCCCGAGAAGGCGCCCGAACCCGTCACGAACGACGTTGTTCGTCACCGACGTGGGGTCGAGCCGGTACTGGAAGGCGGCGCCGAGGAGCAGTCCGATGATCTGGGCGGACACGTCCTCGACCGGAGCGGGCAGATCGAAGTCGAACTCCTCGGCCCAGACCGCCAAGCCTCCGGCGAGGCTTTCGCGGAGCAGACGGAAGCGCTCGGCACCGACGGCGCCGAGTTCCGGGTCACGGACCGCGTGAAGCCACAGTTCGAACTCGAGGAGCAGCCATGCGTCCCCGGTCTCCGAATCGCGACGAACGATCCCGGCCCAGACAGCGTCGAGGCGGTCCCGCAGCTCGGCCGCGCCTTCGATCGCCGGCGTCAGGTCGGAGATAGTCTGTTCGACCCAGTTCTCCACGAGCGCAAGGAGGAGACCCTCTTTGTTGCCGAAGTGGTTGTAGAGCGCTCCGGTTGTTCGGTTCGCGGCAGCGGCCACGGCTTCGGCGGACGTGGCGTGGAAGCCCTTGTGGGCGAACAGGTCCGCGGCCGCGTCGAGCAGCAATGCCCTCGTCTCGGCCCGTCGTTCCTCCTGGGTCCTCCCCACGCACCGCAACTTACATCGGATGTCCTATGTATGTCGAGGATCTTATGTAATTGCTGTTATCGCACGGTTCGTGCGTGCGCAATCACTTTCCGCCGCGTTGCTTGGACCGCTTCGAGACGCCACGACGGGCTCCGGGGCCCCCGGGCGCTCCGCCGCTCTTCCCGCCGCCTCGTCCTCCCCGACCACCGGATCCAGCGCTCCTCGCTTCCCCCCTGCTCCCGGCGCCCCGACCGGCGCCGGAACGGCCGCCCGACCGCGGATCACTCCCCGACGGACCCTTCGGCTTGGGCTTCGATCGAGGATTCGCCTTCTTCCTGGACCTCCGTTCGGCAGGATCCTGCCCGCCATTCGAGCTCGATCCCCTACCGACCCGCGCGCCACCGTTTCCATCGCGCTTCGACCCTGGCTTGCCGTCGGAAGTCCGCCTGAAGGCCTCGTAGCCGGCGGGAAGAGCCGACACATCCGGTTCCGAGACGGAGACGTCCCCGACGTCGGGAACCGCCTTGGCGAGCTTGCGAGCATCTCGGTGCTGGTCGCCACCGACGAGCGCGACGACCGTGCCGTCACTACCCGCGCGGCCGGTTCGGCCAGAACGGTGGACATAGTCCTTCGGATCGTTCGGGAGATCGAAGTGCACGACCGCGGCGACACCCTCCACGTGGATCCCACGCGCCGCCACGTCGGTCGCCACCAGCGCCATCACCTTCCCGCCGTGGAACGCGGCGAGGGCTCGCTCACGTTGGCCCTGGCTGCGGTTGCCGTGGATCGCAGCGGCCGAGACGCCGACCTTCTCCAGTTGTCGGGTGATTCGGTCGGCGCCGTGCTTGGTGCGCGAGAACACAACGGTCGGCCCCACCCGTTCGACGATCTCGGCCGTCAACTGGACCCGTTCCTTGCGTTCGCACGCCCAGAAGCGATGGGTGACCGTGCCGCGCCGTTCCTCGGCGGCCTCGTGTACGACCGGGTTGCGTTGGTAGCGGGAGACCAGTGTGTCGACCGCCCCGTCGAGGGTCGCGGAGAACAGCAAGGTCTGCCGCTTGGCGGACGTCTGGTCCAGCAGGCGACGGACCTCCGGCAGGAACCCCATGTCGGCCATGCGGTCCGCCTCGTCCACGACGACGAACGAGACGTCGCGCAGGTCGCACGCCTTTCGCTCGATCACGTCGGACAGGCGACCGGGGCACGCGACGACGACGTCGACCCCTGCACGCAGCTTCTTCATCTGCGGCTCGATCCCTGCACCGCCGTAGACGGCCAGGACACGCTGATCCCCCAGCAGGACGAGTTCGTCGGCCACCTGGATCGCCAGTTCCCGGGTCGGCACGAGGACCAGTGCCTTCGGCCGTTTCGGAGCGGCGCGCTTGACGAGCGCGACGAGCGGCACACCGAACGCGATGGTCTTGCCCGAGCCGGTCGGTGCCTTCCCACAGAGGTCACGACCGGCAAGGGCGTCGGGGATGGTGGCGGCCTGGATGTCGAAGGGTTCGTCGATGCCGCGCTCGGACAGGCGCCGCACGATCGGCTCGGGCACGCCGAGTTCGGCGAAGGTGGTCATTTCGGTGAGGCTCCCGCGCCGAAGCGCTGGTCGAGGGGGGTGGTGCCGCTGGCACCGGGCGGAGACGACAGCCGGCCCGTTCGACCGCTCATCGCGGGGATCTACGGCACGCCGAGGCGCCGAGGGGTGCTGTCCCGATCGGGTCCGTGTGTTGTCCCGTCCCCGATCGAAGCGGTGACCCTACTCGGCTCCCGGATTCGCTTCGAACCAATCGTCCAGTGCCGACTCCCACATGGCGAGTTGGTCCGCGGTGAGCGTGTCCCTGTTCTCCTCCGTGTGGACGAAGCCGCACACGCGCACCGCGTGCACGTATGCCGGGTGGACGCCCGCTCTCTCCATGGCGTCGGTCAGGGTGCGGGACACGTCCGCGGGCCCGGTGGTCGGCTCGTCTTCGATCACCCTCGAAGGCTACGGGTGGAAGTCAGGAGGTGGTGTGACCGCGCAACGTGACGCTCATTCGGCGAAGTGGTTGTGCGTGAGGGCGAAGCTCGGCAGGTCGTCCATGGCGACCGTGTGCTCGTAAAGACGCACATAGCCGGTGTGCGCTATCCGCCATTCACCGTCGGCGCCCCGGCTGTAACGGTCCTCGTAGAGGGACGCGCCGTCGAGCAACAGCCGGTAGCCGGTCATGACGATCCTGTCCTGGAGCGACCACCTACCAGTGGCCGAATCCCCGGCGACGTCGATCTCGGGGTGGTGGACCTGGTGCAGGGTCACCATGTCCGGGCCGAGGTTCTCCCTCATGAATGCCACGAGATCGTCGGGGTTCGAGAACTCCAACCGGTCCCCGTAGTTGGCCGTCGCGTCGGCAGTGAACGTGGAGCGCAGGAGGTCCCAGTCCTTGCTGTCGAGAGCACGTAGATAGCGGTACTTGAGCTGTTCGATGGCACGGACAGCGAGCAGGTCGGTCTGTTCCATCGCCGGAGCTTCGCGCCGTCCACGACCCGACGGGTCGGACCAGGTCCACAGGTGCCGGGAAACGCTAGACACGACGTCATGTCACCCGTCGACGGAAGAGCCGTGGTATCCGAACTGTTCGACCCCGAGGCGTGGGCACCCGTGCCCGGCTTCGAGGGCCTGGAGGACATCACCTACCACCGAGCCGTCGACGTGGGCGTGGTGAGGATCGCGTTCGACCGCCCGGAGGTCCGCAACGCGTTCCGTCCCCGCACGGTCGACGAGCTGTACCGGACCCTCGACCACGCCCGCATGACGTCGGACGTCGGGTGCGTTCTGCTGACCGGCAACGGGCCTTCACCCCGTGACGGCGGCTGGGCGTTCTGCTCCGGTGGCGACCAACGCATCCGGGGCAAAGATGGCTACAAGTACGCGGAGGGCGAGACCTCGGAGTCGATCGACCCTGCGCGAGCCGGTCGGCTGCACATCCTCGAGGTGCAACGCCTGATCCGGACGATGCCGAAGGTCGTGATCTGCGTCGTCCCGGGCTGGGCGGCGGGAGGCGGGCACAGCCTCCACGTCGTGTCGGACCTGACCCTCGCGAGCCGCGAGCACGCCCGCTTCAAGCAGACCGACGCGGATGTCGCCTCCTTCGACGGCGGGTACGGCTCCGCCTACCTGGCGCGACAGGTGGGCCAGAAGTTCGCGAGGGAGATCTTCTTCCTCGGCGACACGTACTCGGCCGAGGACGCGCACCGGATGGGCATGGTCAACAAGGTCGTCGACCACGCCGATCTGGAACGCGAGGCGCTCGAATGGGGGCGACGCATCCTCGGCAAGTCCCCGACTGCGCAACGGATGCTGAAGTTCGCGTTCAACCTCGTCGACGACGGGCTAATGGGCCAGCAGGTGTTCGCGGGCGAGGCGACCCGGCTCGCCTACGGAACCGACGAGGCCGCCGAAGGGCGCGACAGCTTCCTGGAGAAGCGAGAACCGGACTGGACCCCGTACCCCTGGGCGTTCTGAACACGTCCGGTCGAAGGTCGATCGATCGACCTAACTCGCACCTCGGCGGCGCGGGTTCAACAGTCGGTATTGCGCAGGGACATGTCCGGCATGATCGTCTGGCAGTAGCGGGCCCCGACCATCATGCAGCCGTTCGTCCTGGCGCCGGCGAGATCCGCGCGTCGTAGGTTCACGCCACCCATGTCAGCGGCGGTGAGGACCGTTCGGTGCATGACGGCGCCGGCGAGGTTCGCACCCTGGAGCTTGGCACCGACCATCGTGGCGCCCGAGAGCTGTGCACCGGCGAGGTACGCGCCCGTCAGGTCGGCCTCGGTGAGGTTCGCGTTCCGAAGGTCGATCCCGTAGAGGTTCGCGCCGCTCAGCCGAGCGTAGGAGAGCTCCGCACCTGCGCAGTTCGCGTGAGGCCCCAGTTCGACCCCGTTCACCTTGCGCGTCGCTTCCGACACGATTCTCCTCTCCATGGCCGCGCCCTCTGCGCGGTCTTCCCTGTTGCAGTTCAGCCTGTCGACAGGTATCGGGACAAGGACCCTTGGACCCAATCCCTCCAGAGTCGGCCCGAACTCATCCCTTATTCGGCTGGTACGGCTTGGAACTGAGCGTGCTGAGGGTCGCGAATCCGGCGTTGAAGGCCTTCACGTCGTCGGTCAGGCTCGCCTGAGGGGCCTTGGACGTGCAGTCCTGGGACTGAAGGGCCGTACCGGCTTCCTCGTCGATACCCACCTCGACGTCCAACAGCCCTCTGACCTTGCCCTTCTCACACGACGGGACGTTCAGGTTCTGGACCTCCACGGCAAGGTTGCGTGCGGCGATCTCGGCCCGGTGGTTCACGAACCAGTCGATGACGAACGGCACGGCCGCGTCGACGTCGAAGGACGGGACGCCGGAACTGGTCGCCAGGGCCGGGACGCCGCGGGCGACAGCCGCTCGGGCTGCACCGACCGTGCCTGAAAGGTCGACGAGTGGACCGATGTTCTGCCCGAGGTTGATCCCCGTGATCACCAGGTCGGGCTTGACCCCGTCCTCGTCCATGGCCACCCGGATCGTGTCTGCCGGGTAGCCGTCCACTGCCTTGACCGGGATTCCGCTGTTGAGCTTCAGGTCCTTGACCTCGACCTTGCCGTCGGTCGTCTTGCCGCCGGTTCCGCTCTGCTGCTTCATCGGTGCGTAGACGACGACCTTCAGTGCGGGCTGTTTGCGGAGCCCGCGCACGAGGGCGTCGATCCCGGCTGCCTGGTATCCGTCGTCGTTGGTTACGAGAACCGTCAGGGGTGCGTCCTGCAGTTCCGACGTGGTCGTCACGTCGGCCTTGTCCGCTGCGTCCGAGCCACCGCTGGAGCCGCAGGCGCTCATCGCACCTGCGAGACCGAGGGCGAGCACGCTCACAGCAGCAGCGAGGCGGCGGGACGGCTTGGTTGTCATTGGTTGCTCCTTCACGAGCCCGGCAACGGGCGCGAACTACGACGTGCGGGCGCATCTTCGTCCGGTTTTCGACCGAGTGCCCGGCGGATCACCACGGGTCGATCCCTCGGACGGGAACCTCGCCTCCGGGCCAGTGCGCCGAGGTCGCGGACGCGAGCAGGTCGATGACCCGGTCCCGGGTCTCCGCCGGATCGATCACGTCATCGATCTCGAGGTGTGCGGCCATGTTGAGCGCCTGGCCGTGCCGGTACGCGGCGGCCACCATCGAGTCGAAGGCCTGCTGTCGTTCGGCCGGATCGGCGATCGCGTCGAGTTCTGCCCGGAAGCCGAGTCGCACCGCCCCTTCGAGGCCCATGCCGCCGAACTCTCCGGTCGGCCACGACAGGGTGGCGAGCGGTTCGTGGAAACCGCCGGCGGCCATCGCCATGGCTCCGAGGCCGTATCCCTTACGGAGGACGACGCACACGAACGGCACGTCGAGCGACGCGCCGACGACGAAAAGTCGGGCGAAGCGACGAACCTGCGCGGACTGCTCGGCATCCGGGCCGACCAGGAAGCCCGGGGTGTCACAGAGGGACAACACCGGTAGCCCGTGCGCGCCGCAGAGTTTCAGGAAACGTGAGGCCTTGTCCGCTGCGGGAGCATCGATCGCCCCTCCGAGGACGGCAGGGTCGTTGGCCATCACGCCCACCGAGCGGCCACCGAGCCTGACGAGGGCGGTGACGACGCCGGGTCCGTAACCGGACCGCAGTTCCAGCACGGAACCGACGTCGGCGAGACCGTCGATCACCCGGCGAACGTCGTAGACGGTCTTTCGGTGTTCGGGAACGGCGTCGCGGAGGAGGGTCTGGTCGTGAGCGTCTCCCGGTTCGACCGGACCTTGGAAGTAGGCGAGGTATCGCTTGGCGACAGCGACGCCCTCCGCTTCGTCGGCGACGCGCACGTCGACGACGCCGTTCGCGAACTGCACGTCGATCGGCCCGATGTCTTCGGGTCGGAACACTCCGAGGCCCCCGCCCTCGATCATCGCCGGTCCACCCATGCCGATGTTCGAGTCCTCGGTGGCGATGACGACGTCACAACAGCCGAGCAGCGCAGCGTTGCCCGCGAAGCAGCGGCCGGCGGCGATGCCCACCGTCGGGACCCGACCCGACAAGCGGGCGAACGCCGCGAACGAAGGAACGTCGAGTCCGGCGATCACCGGGACGTCGGTGTCACCCGGTCGCCCACCCCCGCCCTCGGCGAACAGCACGACGGGCAGGCCCATTCGTGCCGCGAGTTCGAAGAGGCGGTCCTTCTTGTGGTGGTTCCGGTAGCCCTGGGTGCCGGCGAGGACCGTGTAGTCGTAGGCGGCGACGGCTACGGCCGCCCGCTCGGCTCCGACGAGGGCCGAGTTCACACGGCCGATGCCCGTCACCATGCCGTCGGCCGGGGTGTTCGCCTCGAGGTCGGCTCGGCCCCGCCGGGACTCCTGCGCCGCGAAGGCGAACCCTCCGTACTCCTGGAACGAACCCTCGTCGAGCAGATCGGTGACGTTCTCACGCGCGGTTCGGCCACCCCGGCCGTGGCGCTTCGAGACTGCTTCGGGACGGGCTTCATCCGCGAGCAACGATCGGCGACGGGCGAGTTCGGCGAGGTCCGACCGCCCCTCGCCGTCGCGTCCGTCCGACACCTCGTCCCCCGCGTCCGGTTCGATCGCAGGACCGATGTCGTCGAATACAACCTCGACGGCGGCCAGGTGGTCGCCCGCTTCGACCTGTTCGTCTACGTCCACCGCCCAGGACACCACCCTGCATCGCTCGGGCGCGTGCACCGGATGCTCCATCTTCATCACTTCGAGGACGACGAGCGGCGCCCCGGCCTCGACGATCTCACCCACTTCGGCGACCAACGCCGACACGGTCGCCGCCATCGGGGCGACCACCTCGAGCGGACCGGATCCGGACTTGGAGCTCACGCTCCTCACCTACCACGCATGGACACCTCCGGGGGCGATCCGCTCCCGACGGCGGTACCGTCTCCGAAGGAGGTGGCCAGATGACAGAGCTCTCGCCCGTACCCGAGGACTGGGACCGTGCCCTGGCGGTCGTCGCTCATCCCGACGACCTGGAGTACGGCGCAGCGTCCGCCATCGCGCGCTGGACGGCGCAGGGCAAGGAGGTGCGCTACTGCCTCGTCACCTCCGGGGAGGCCGGCATCGACTCCATGCCACCGGACGAATGTGCGCGAGTGCGCCAGGAGGAGGAACGGCGATCAGCGGCGGTGGTCGGCGTCGAGGTGGTGCACTTCCTGGCCCATCCGGACGGGCTGGTGATGCCGGACCTGGTCCTCCGACGCGACCTCGCGGTGGAGATCCGACGTTGCCGGCCGGACGTCGTCGTCTCGATCAACTTCAGGGAAACATTCGGCCCGGGGGCGTTCAACCACGCGGACCACCGCAACACCGGCATCGCGCTTCTCGACGCCGTGCGCGACGCGGGCAACCGGTGGCTCTGGCCGGGCGCCGGGGGCGATCCGTGGGGCGGTGTGCGCTTCGCCGCATTCGCGAACTCGCCGCAGTCGGGTCACTACGTGGACGTGACCGCGACGATCGACAAGGGCGTTGCCTCGTTGGAGGAACACCGCGTCTATCTGGATGCCCTGCCCGAGGGAACCAACGGCAAAGACCCGGACGCGTTCCTGCGGGGCATGGCGAAGGACTTCGGGAAGGTCGTCGGCTCGGAGGCTGCGGTCCCCTTCGAGGTGATCCCTCTCTGAGCAGATCAGTCGGGGACCTTCTGGCGCGCCGCTCCACCTGCCGGTTCGTAGCCGGCCGCGGTCGCCTCCTCCACGGTGTCGAACCAGACTTCGGCGGTGGTCCGGTCGTACCACTGGCTGCCGGGCA
>JAGQSN010000366.1 GCA_020439555.1 Acidimicrobiales bacterium
TGTTGGCGTTGGCGCCCGAGTGGGGTTGGACGTTGGCGTGCTCGGCGCCGAACAGCGCCTTCGCACGGTCGCGGGCGAGGTCCTCGGCTCGGTCGATCACCTCGTTGCCGCCGTAGTAGCGCTTGCCCGGATATCCCTCGCTGTACTTGTTGGTGAGGACCGAACCGGTGGCCTCCATCACCGCCGGAGAGGTGAAGTTCTCCGACGCGATCAGTTGCACCGTCCGGTTCTGACGGTCCCGTTCGGCGTCGATGATGTCGAACAGTTCCGTGTCACGGGAGGTGGGCCAGGTCATTCGGGTGCTCCTTGGGTGGGCGCTGCGGCCCGGGCGGCGATGCCGGGGACGAGCGAGTCGAGGTAGTTGTCGAGGGCGACACCGTCTGCGCCGAGGCGGTCGATCTCGCTCAGTTGGTCGATGCGTCGTTGGTGCCGGCCACCCTGGTAAGGGGTCTGCAGGAAGCAGATCACGATCTCGTCCGCGAGGCCGGGGGCGACGATCCGCCCTCCCATCGACAGCACGTTCGCATCGTTGTGCTCTCTGGCCATGCGGGCCGTGTAGAGGTCGTTGCAGAGCGCCGCCCGAACGCCGTGGACTTTGTTCGCGGCGATCTGTTCGCCCTGCCCGCTGCCGCCGAGCACGATCCCGCGCTCGACGTCACCGCGTGCGACGGCTCGGCCGACTGCGGCGCAGTAGCCGGGGTAGTCCACGGACTCCGTGCCGTCGGTCCCCAGGTCGAACATCTGGTGACCGAGGCTGGCGAGCATGGTCACCAGATGTGATTTCAGGTCGTAGCCCGCGTGGTCGGCTCCGATGGCGATCCGCATGTCAGCTCCATGGGTGGGGGGTGGTCATTGGGTGGCCGGAATGGTCGCGGGCCACACCCGCTCGACCATCCTGTCGATGAGTTCTTCGATCTCGGCCGCACATGCCCGGAACACCCGGTTCGATCGGCCCATCGGATCGGCGACGCTGTCCGCGTCGGCATCGGAAAGGTACCCGAGATGCTGGCGCGCGGATCCGATGCGCTCCACCCAACGTCGCAGGTTCCGATCGGTCCGAGGGGGTTCCTGCTCGACCAGGCGGACGAACTCCGGCAACGTGAAGGTCCTGTCGAAGGTGCCCGGCGCGAGGATCGCGAGGTCGCGGACGTGGAGTCTCTCCATGCCGAGGATCAGGGACGATCCGGCGATCAGCGCCGGGGTCTGCTTCCTGCTGAGGTGACCGCTCAGGTCTATACCGCGGTCCGCCATGGCCTTGATCGCCCCGCTCTCGGCGCGGCGACCGTCGAAGAGTTGTCCGACGGAGCCGACCGTGATGTCCGGGCTGCGGTCCGCCAATCGGGCGCGGAGCAGCGCCTCGGCCATCGGTGAGCGACAGATGTTGCCGGTGCAGGCGAAGATGACGTCGATGCGCGGATTCTAGGTGAAGCGCCGATCTTGACCGCCCGGTCAAGGACCCTGTTGGCTTGAGTCGTCCCGTCGGAAGGAACGTCCTCATGTCCAAAGCGTCAGCATCGCTCGATCCGCGCACACCCGTCGTGGTCGGCGTGGGCCAGGTTGAACAGCGCGTCACGGACCCGGCCACCGCACGGGAACCCGTTGCCCTCTTGGCGGACGCAGCGCGGGCGGCGACAACTGACTCCGGGGCGAGCGGCCTGGCGGCGGCGGTCGACACGGTCGCGGTGATCAAGATCCTCACCCACCGATACTCGGATCCGGCCGCACTCGTCGCCGCGGACCTGGGGATCGAGCCCGCGCGCCGGATCGTCACCGACGACGGCGGCAACTACCCCTTGGCCCTGCTCAACCGGGCCTGCACCGAGATCGCAACCGGCCGGTCCGACGGATGGCTGATCGGTGGCGCAGAGGCCTGGCGGAGCCGGGTCGCCGGTCGGAGCATCTGGACCGATCAACCGTCCGATGCGGTTCCGACCGAGGTCCTCACGAACCAGGAACCGCTCGGGCACCCTGGTGAATGGGCTCGCAAGATCTTCATGCCGATCGAGATCTACCCGCTGTTCGAGAACGCCCTGCGGGCTCGGGAAGGCTGGACGATCGACGAGCACCGCGACCGGTTGGCCAAGCTCTGGGCCGCTTTCAACGAGGTGGCCACCGGCAACCCACATGCCTGGATCAGGCAGGCCTTCAGCCCTGATGACATCCGCGACGCGAGTCCGGACAACCGAATGGTCGGCTTTCCGTACACGAAGCTGATGAACGCCAACAACGCCGTCGAACAGGCCGCAGCGTTCTTCGTCACCTCCGTCGGCCGGGCACGGGATCTCGGTATCCCTTCGGACCGCTGGGTGTTCCCCTGGTCGGGCACCGACGCCCACGAGCACTGGTACGTGTCGCACCGCTGGGACCTCGCCGAGGCACCCGCGATTCGCATCGCCGGTCGGACAGCCCTCGAGTTGGCGGGAGTGGGCACCGACGACCTCGCCCACGTCGACGTCTACTCGTGCTTCCCGAGCGCCGTGCAGATCGCGGCCAAGGAGATCGGCCTCGGCACGGATCGGCCGTTGACGGTGACCGGTGGACTCTCCTTCGCCGGTGGGCCGTGGAACAACTACGTGTCACATTCGATCGCGACGATGGTCGAACGGCTGCGCGACGAGGCCGGATCGGTCGGGCTGGTCACCGGTAACGGCGGCTTCCTCACCAAGCACTCGTTCGGCGTGTTCTCCTCCGCTCCACCGGAGACCACCTACCGGCACGCGGACCTCCAGGCCGACGTGGACGTCCTTCCCCGCCGAGATCTGTGCGAGGTCGCCACACCCGAGGACGGTCCCGCCACCGTGGAAACGTCGACGGTGATGCACGACCGCGACGGCGCGCCGGAGCGGGCGATCATCGCCGCTCTCCTGCCGGACGGGAGGCGAGTGTGGGGCTCGTCCAGTGACCCGGCCGTCATGGAACGCTTCGTGACCGTCGAGACCCACGGCGACCGGGGAACGATCGACTCCGAGGGAACCTACCGACCGGACTGAGGTCCCGCCGGGGCGTGGACCGGGGTCAGCGGACCTTGGAAGGGCGTTCGCCGTCGATGGCGACGACCACGGCGCCGATCACGATCGCCAGCACCGACAGGATGTCCGCCGACTCGGCATCGACCCAGTCCGCTACGCGCAGGATCAGCAGGGCGATGCCGACGCCGATGATCGCGAAGCCGATGCGGGTCACCGCACCAGCTTGCTCGCCCATGTCGGGTCCGACCAACACCCCGGTTAGGCGGCCGAAGGAGCGTGGTCACCCGCCGAGCTCGGTCTCGCCGATCGCGCCCAGCCGGAGCAACCGCCACTGCGATTCCGTGGTGTCCACGACGGTCGACGCGACGGTGCCCGCTGGACCTCCGTCGATCACGAGGTCGGCCGGGCCGAGCAGGGAACCGACTGCGGCACGGGCCGACGTCGGAGTGGGTTCGCCGGTCCGGTTGGCGCTGGTCGTCGCGATCGGTCCGACCGCGGCCGCGAGCGACCGGACGAACGGGTGATCCGGGCAGCGCACACCGATCGTGTCGGATCCCTCCCCCAGCGCGAACGGAGCCGACGTCGCCGATCGCCACCCGACGATGGTCAACGGTCCCGGCCAGAGTCTCTCGGTCCATCGGGCCACCCGCTCGGATACGTCCCGCAGAAGACCGCGTCCCTGCTCGGCATCGCTGACGAGGACCGCGAGAGGATGGTCCGATTCCCTGCCCTTCAGGGCGAAGAGGTTCTCGGTGGCCCCTGGTAGGTCGGGTAGGGCCGCAAGTCCGTACACGGTGTCGGTGGGCAGCACGACCGTGCCACCCGCTCGCAGCACCGTCTCGGCCCGGGCCATGGCGTCCGGATCGTCCATGTCGAGGAGAGTCGGACCGGGCATCTCCCGAGGCTAGGTGCCCCGAAGAGGCAGGGCCGTCGGCCTACGGTTGTGGGATGCGTTGGAGACAGGGGTTCGCCTGTTTCGGCATGGCGATGCTCCTCGCCGGATGCGGAAGCGCCTCGGGTTCGTCGTCGCCCACGGCGTCGAGCGCTCCGCTCGAGGGCCCGCCGGCGGTGTCGGTCCACCCGGTCCTTTCGAGTGCGCCCTGCGGAACGGACGCCACCGTCGCGATCCCGGACCGGGAGCACGGCCTCTGCTACCGCCTGGGGCCGGCGTTCATCTTCAGGGCCGACCTGGTCGATCCGCAGGTCGTCGAGAAGGGCGGCGCGTTCTCGGTGACAGCGTCCATCAAGGGCGAAGCCCGGGCCCGGGCGGACCGGGTGTTCGAGGCCTGCCGAACCGGCAAGCCGACCTGCCCGGCGTTCGAAGGGGGTCACGGTGCGATCGCCGTCGTGGTGGACAGGGTCGTCGAGTCCGCTCCGCTGGTCGACAAGCGTGATCTGGCCGAGAAGGGAATCGCGCTCCGTGGTGACCTGACCGAGGACGACGCCTACCGGATCGTCGACGCGTTGAGCCGCTGACGACGCGCCACCAGGATGCGGTCCAGGTCCGCGTGGTCGCGGAGGACCTCGACGTCCCCGTAACCCGACCGCTGTGCCAACTCGGCGACCGAGTCACCCTGAGCGGCACCGATCTCGGCGACGATCACACCGTCCTCGGCCAACCATTCCGCCGCTTCGGCGAGGATCTCCTCGTAGCACTCGAGACCGGTCGGACCGGCGACGAGCGCTGACTCCGGCTCCCAGTCCCCCACCGACGGATCGAGGTCCTCGTCCGCTGCGATGTACGGAGGGTTGGTGACGACGAGGTCCACGGCGCCACGTAGGTCCTCCGGCAACGGTTCGAACCAGGACCCGGCGAGGAGCCGTACGCGCGCCCCCGCCATCCCCAGGCCGCCGGTGTTGGCGCGAGCGACGGCCAACGCGTCCTCCGACGAGTCGACCGCCCACACGTCGCTGCCGTGACGCTCGGTCGCGATCGACAGCGCGATCGCCCCGGTTCCGGTGCCGAGGTCGACCACGACGGGACGGTGCCCGCCGTGGCGAGCGAGGAGGACCCGGTCGAGCTCCGCCAGGGCGGCATCGACGACCTGCTCGGTCTCCGGCCGTGGGATCAGCGTCCGGCGATCACACAACAGGTCCAGGTCGCGGAACGCCCAGTGTCCGAGCACGTACTGGATCGGCTCCCCCGCCAGACGTCGACCGACCATCGCGTCGAGGTGGGCGACGGTTCGCTGTGTTGCCGGGTCACCGCAACCGAGCACCCATTCGGCGCCCTCGAGACCCGACGCCTCCTCGACGATCCAACGAGCCTCCCGGGCCGCGCCTTCGAATCCCGCCGCCGACAGGCGCTCGACCGTCTCGGCGAGGAGTTCGGACCAGGTGACGGTCCCGTCGGGCGAGCCGCCGTCGGCCATCACGAGTCCTCGGTCAGGCGGCGGGTCTGTTCTTCCTGGACGAGGGCGTCGCTGATGTCGTCCAGTTCGCCCTGGAGGACCTTGTCGAGCTTGTGCACCGTGAGGCCGATCCGGTGGTCCGACACCCGGTTCTCCTTGAAGTTGTAGGTGCGGATCTTCTCGGAGCGTCCACCGCCGCCGGTCTGGTCCCGCCGCGCCTCGGACAGCTCCGACGCCTGACGGTCCTGTTCGAGCTTCAACAACCTCGCGGCGAGCACCTGCATCGCCTTCGCCTTGTTCTGGATCTGGGACTTCTGGTCCTGCATCGACACGGTCACACCGGTCGGTTTGTGGGTCAGGCGCACCGCGCTGTCGGTCGTGTTCACGGACTGTCCGCCGGGCCCCGACGACCGGAAGTAGTCGATCTGGAGGTCGTTGGGGTCGATCTGCACCTCGACCTCGTCCGCCTCGGGCAGAACGGTCACCGTGGCGGAGGACGTGTGGATCCGCCCCTGGGACTCGGTGACGGGCACTCGCTGCACCCTGTGGGGGCCGCCCTCGTGCTTCATCCTGGACCAGACCCCGTCTCCGGACAGGAGGAAGGTCACTTCGTTGTAGCCACCGAGGTCGGACGGGTCCGAGTTGAGGACCTCGATCTTCCAACCCATGCGTCCGGCGAACGCCTGGTACATGCCGAACAGGTCCCGGGCGAACAGGTTCGCTTCCTCGCCGCCTTCGGCGCCGCGAATCTCGACGATCACGTTGCGGTCGTCGTTGGGGTCCTTGGGCAGGAGCAGGACCCGTACCTCGTCGGTCAGGCGGGCGATGTCTGCCTCCGCTTCGGCGAGCTCGGCCCGGATCATCTCCCGGTCGTCTCCTGACAGGTCCGGCAGCATCTCCCGGGCCGTCTCCGCGTCCGCGGTTCGAGAACGGAGTTCCCGTGCCCGCGAGACGATGGCGTCCAGTTCCTTGTGCCGCTTCGCCAGGTCGCGGTAGCGACCCTGATCCGCGATCACCGCCGGGTCAGCTAGGAGCCGTTCGACGTCTACGAACTCCTCCTCCAACGCAGCGAGCTTGTCGAGCATCAGCCGGACCTGCCCGGGAGTGGATCGCAGAACCGCGCTGCCCAGTCGTCGGGGACGGTCAGCAGTTCCGCAGGTTGGACCAACAGAAGGGCAAGATCCTCGGTCACCTTCGCCGAGTCGGATTCGGAGGCGACGAGGAGGAGGCGTGCGTCAGGTGCGTGGGTCAGGCGGTCGTCCGCGGCCGTGGGCACGAAGTCGAGGTTCACGCCCGTCGAAGCGGAGACGACGACGGTGCGGCCCTCGTGGTCGGTTCCGACGGCCGTGGCGACGCCGTCCTCGTTCAGGTTGGCTCGGGGAACGGCCGAGCCGACCGGCCGGAGGTCGGTGAGTCCGACCAGGTCCGGATGTGACGCAAGCACCGACCGCAGCCAACGTTCACGGACGAGTTGGTTCATGGGATGCCGGTCCACGTCGCCTCGCCTCAACGGTTCGACGATGTCGATCACCGCAGCGAGCGACTCGACCTCGGCCATCCCGGCGCGCATCATCGCTCCGGCTTCCCTGTCGAAGCGTCCGACCCCGGAGTCGAGTCGAGCCCGGCCCGTCGTCTCGTCGGTCACGACGCGGGCGACTTCGAGACCGCGGAGCTCACCGAGCAGGAACCCGCCTTCCACCACCGGTTCCAGGCCTGCATCCACGATGATCGGCCGGTAGAGCTCGGCGTCCGCACGGGGTGCCGAGTCCACGGCGGGCGGATCGGCGACCGCTACGTGCAGTTCCTTCCCGCTGATGTTCCACACGTGTACCCGTAGCCGGAACAGTCCGGCCCGACGGGCGAGGACACCGGCCTCTGCCGGGTCGCCGACGATCGCGTGCACCTCGTCGGCGCCGGCCCGAACAGCGACGGCCAGCAACGCGCCGAGTCGTCGAACAGCGTCCTCCTCGATCAATGCCCAGATCGTCGAAGCGCTTCGAAGCACCGCTCCGGCAGGGAAGGTCGATTCGGCTGCGTCGGCGGGAATGTCCCATCCGGTCGACGCGAGGGCGCGCAGCTTCGCTGCCCGAAGGCGGTTCAGGCGGTCGGCGTCCATGCCGGGTGTCGCTGCGCGCGAAGAGCCGGGCGCGGTGCCCGGTTCGGGTCGCGTCCTACTTGTTGCGCCGGCCGTAGCGACGCTCGAAGCGATCGATGCGGCCACCGGTGTCCACCAGCTTCTGCTTGC
>JAGQSN010000034.1 GCA_020439555.1 Acidimicrobiales bacterium
TCTTCACGAGCGACAACGGCGCGCTCGACCGATCGACCGCACCGGGTGACCCGGACGCCGGGTCGGGGTCGAACCTGCCGCTACGTGGCTCGAAGGGGACGACGTGGGAGGGCGGCCAACGCGTTCCGGCTGTGTTCCGCTGGCCTGGGCGTATCGCTGCCGGTCGTCGAACCGTCGAGCACGCATCGTCTCTCGACCTGTTTCCGACGCTCGTAGCTCTCGCGGGCGCGGAACTACCGAGGGACCGGACGATCGATGGGGTCGACATCTCCTCGCTCCTGTTCGACGAGATGGCGACATCGCCGCGAACGACGTTCGCCTACTACTTCATGAACGACCTGAACGCCGTCCGGGATGCCCGCTGGAAGCTCCACGTCGCTCGCGACGGCCAGCAGGTCAAGGAGTTGTACGACCTGTCCAGCGATCGGTCGGAGCGCCATGACGCCGCGGACGACCATCCCGAAGTAGTGGCCCGTCTCCTGGGCGAGGCCGAGCGCTACCGCGAAGAGTTGGGCGACGCGCGCACGGGGCGAACGGGTCGAGGGGTCCGTCCTGTCGGGCGTGTGTCCGATCCCCGCCCGTTGACGGTCTACGACCCGACTCACCCCTATGTGATCGCCGAGTACGACCTACCCGACCGCGGTTGACGCTGGCTCCAACGCCCATCGAGGTTGACGAGGTTTCGACTCCGCTTCTCTCCGCTCAACCATCGAAGGACGATGCCTGAGCGAGCGCAAGCGACTCGAAAGGTGGTCCTTGAGCGAGCGCAAGCGAGTCGAAAGGCGGTCCTTGAGCGAGCGCAAGCGAGTCGAAAGGCGGTCCTTGAGCGAGCGCAAGCGAGTCGAAAGGTCGGGACCACCGCCGTGGACACCTCCATCTGCGTTCTTTCGTAGGGTTCGTACCGTGACGAGGAGGCAGGTGTGAACGGGGAACGCAACGTGCTCGGCGGGCCGTTGGAGCCGTGCGGCACCGACCCGGTGACGGGCTTCTACCGCGACGGCTGCTGTTCGACCGGTCCCGAGGACCTCGGGAGCCACACGTTGTGCGCGGTGATGACCGAGGAGTTCCTCGCCCACCAACGCAGCATCGGCAACGACCTGTCCACGCCGATGCCGCAGTACCGCTTCCCGGGGTTGGTTCCCGGGGACCGTTGGTGCGTGACGGCCCGCAACTGGTTGCGGGCCCACTTCGACGGGGCCGCAGCGCCCCTGGTGCTCGCGTCGACGCACGAACGCGCACTGGACATCGTTCCGCTCGATGTGCTGCTGCAGTACCGCATCGACGTGCCGGACACGATCGAGGATCTCGAGGACTGACTGGCAGCGGGCTTCCAACCGGCGAGCGGACAGCGCCACAGCGACCACACCGACGACGCACGCTCCCCGGCTCGTACGGTTGGTCGTCACGGCACCACGTCCGCGGGGAACAATGGGGCGATGGGCCTCGACGTGAACCGCTGGCTGAAGTACGCGAAGGCGAAGCTCGACTCCGCGGTCAGTTCGGGGAGCCGCCGGATCGACGAGCTCGAGGCCGAACGCGAGCGGGAACGAGCGGACAAGCCGTGGTTGAGCAGCCCCGACGACGACAGCACGGTGCCGACGTTGGATCAGGTGAGGGCACGGATCGAGTGGGAGGAGCAGCGCCAGGGCATCGGGGAAAGCGACCAGCCACGCGGCGGTGTCCCCGATCGTCCAACTGCCGCTTCCCACGACCCGGAACCCGAGTCGTCATCCAGCGACGGCCGAGCCGACGAAGGCGACCCCGATCCAGGCGGCGGACCCTCTGCCTCGGGCTCGTCCTCCACTGCTGACCCGGCCCACACGGAGGGGCACACCGGAGGACGCGCCGAAGGCACTGGCTCTGCTGCTCCGAGATCTCCTCAGGAGCAGGAGCAGGACGTTGAACGCGAGATGGCGCGGTTGGAACTCGAAGAGCGCCAGCGGGCTTCAGCAGACAGGCTCGCCGAGATCCGACGAGAACTCGGCGTCGACCCGCCCGGCGAGGACGGGTCCTGACTTACACGCTGTCGAAGGCTCGACGGATCGGTCAGCCGACCTCGGCGAGCATGTTCCGACGCTCGGCTTCGTTCAGACCGCCCCAGATGCCGTGCGGCTCCTTGATGGAGATCGCGTACTCCAGGCACGGCTTCTTGGACGGACAGGTCCGACAGATGTCCTTGGCCCGACGCTCACGGGCGAGCTTCTCGTCCTTGCGCTCGAA
>JAGQSN010000367.1 GCA_020439555.1 Acidimicrobiales bacterium
CGAGCTGGCCGAGGAGCGCGACGCCGTCAAGGAGCTCGGCCTGATCTGAGGCTGCTTCTACTCCACGTACGAAATGGCGTAGTTCCAAGTCGCTGAGCGACGAGGAACTACGCCATTTCGAGTTGGGGGGCCTGTTCGTGGCGACACAGCGTCGTCGTCAGAGACCGCGGAGGAACTCGACGAGCGCAGCGGTCACCTCGGCGGGGCGTTCCTGTTGGAGCCAGTGGCCCGCGCCGTCGAGGAGTTCGCAGCGGCGCAGGTCGGTGAGCGACGCCTGCATCGCTGCGATCGCGTCGGGTGTGTTGCCCGCGATCAGGTCGGTGGAGCCGCCCATGTAGAACGACGGGACGTCGATGGTGGCGCCGAACCACGGGGCAAGGATCCCGGGAAGCTTGTCGATGTTGCGATACCAGTTGAGACCGCCTCTGAATCCCGTCCGGGTGATCTCGTCGACGTAGAACTTCAGGTCGGCCTCGGTCAGCCACGCGGGAAGCTCCTCGGGCACGACGAGGGACTCGACGAAGGTCATCGTGTCGGGGAAGTGGCCGTCGTGGGGTTCGGTCAGTGTGCCGTCGGCCAGGGAGTCACCGGAGATCGTGTACAGCACGCCGAGCATCGAACGCCGAACGTCGCGTTCCAGGTCGGCCTCGGCCACCCCAGGTTCCTGGAAGAACAGCCGGTAGTACTCACGGCCCTCGCCCGCCATCAGCCGCATGAAGTCGCTCACCGTCACGCCGTCCGGCAGCGCACCGGTGGGTGGGAGGAACGGCACGCTGAGGGCAGCGACCGCCCGGAAGATGTCGGGTCGCATGAGCGTCGCGTACCAGGCGACGGGTGCACCCCAGTCGTGCCCGACGACGACGGCCTCCTGCTCGCCGAGGCCGTGCACGACCGCGACGACGTCACCGATGAGGTGGCTGATGGAGAACGCATCGAGATCATTGGGTGACGTCGTGTCGCCGTAGCCGCGCATGTGCATCGCGACCGCTCGGAAGCCCGCATCGGCCACCGCAGACAGTTGGTGGCGCCACGAGTACCACGACTCGGGCCAGCCGTGGCAGAACACGACGAGGGGACCCGCGCCGATGGACTCGTAGTGGATCTCGATGCCGTTCGCGGTCAGCGAGCCGTGTTCGAGTCCGTCGGGGCGGATGAAGCCGGTCACGACCCGGACCGTACTCCGAGCCTCCATGCCGCAGCTTCGGCCGAGCGTCGTGACTACTTCAGGAACTTGCTGGTGGTGTTGTCCGCTAGCACCTTGCCGCCCGTTTGGCAGGTGGGGCAGTAGTCGACCTCGTAGCTGCGGTAGGTGACCGAGCGGATCGTGTCCCCGCACACCGGGCACGGCTCTCCGGCACGGTGGTGCACCGCGCTCGTCCGGTCCTTCGACCGCACCATCTCGGACCGGGTCCGCTCGTCCGCCAGGGACTCGGCGATGCAGGCAGCGAGGGCGTCGTGCAGGCCGGCCACCTGGTCACCGGTCAGCTTCGAGGCGTTGGCGAACGGTGACAGTTTCGCCCGGTGGCACACCTCGTTCGCCAGGCGTCGTCCGACCCCGGCGAGGATCGTCTGGTCACGGAGCAGCCCGTGCAGTCGCATCGAGTTGTTCGAGAGCAAACCGGCGAGCGTGTCGACGTCGAGCGAATCCGCGTCGGGGCCGAGGTGCGCTAGCGGCTCGACCGCATCGGGGTCCGTGTCGGTCACCCAAACGCCGGCCCGACGCTCGCTCCCCGGTTCGCTGAGCATGAGGGCACGACCGTCCTCGAAGGTCCAGCGGGCGACACCGCCACGCGGTTTCGCGGCATGCTTCTCGTCGGGCTTGAGCCGGCCGCCCTGCATCAGGTGGACGACGAACGTCAGGGGATCGAAGCGCAACAGCAGGTACTTGCCACGTCGTCCGACCGAGGCGAGTTGGCTGCCCACCGCTCCGGCGGGGTCGGGTACGGCTGTCTTGAGCGCCGTGAAGGACAGCGGCCGGAAACCCTTCAGCGTGGCTCCGCCGAAGTCCTCGGTCAGGCGCTCCGCGTGGGCCTGCAACTCGGGAAGCTCAGGCACCTGTGCCTCGGTCCGTGAGGGGGGTTTCGGCCCGGACGTTCCCGAACACGTCGTGGAGCGCCGCGATCACCTCGGTGTGATCGACCAGCACTTGGAGGTTCCCGCCCACCCTGAGACGGCCGGTCATGAAGGCCTCCTGGGCAGACAACGACCCGGACGCGATCGCAGCGGCCGTCTCATGGTCCTCCTGGAACCTCACGTCCGCGCTCTGGAGGGGGCCGGAGGAGACTCGGACGGTCCCGGCGGAGATCGTGAGCCCGTAGGCTACGTCGCCGCTTGGGCCGCCGGTCACCTTCTGCTGGACCTTGAGTTCCACGTCGGCGGTCAGGTCTCGAAGGTGCTCGTCGGCCTGGGCGGCCTCGTCGAGGGCGGCGATCCACTCGTCGGAAAGGAACTCGGGCATCACCCCACGGTACCGGCGCTCGGCGCCCCGACCCGCCGTAGGCTGCGCCCGATCCAGGAGGAACGCCTTGTCCGACACCCCGCCAGTCACGCCCGCAGCCGCCTCCGACGAAGGCGGTCACGAACCGGGAGGAGACGTCGACCCCCACTGGAGCGAGAGCTACTACCTGGACTTCTTCGATCCGGACAAGGGCGTCGCCGGGTACGTGCGGTTGGGACTCGTCCGCAACCAGAACAAGGCCTGGTACTGGGCGTGCCTCGTCGGCCCCGACCGTCCACTGGTGACGGTCATCGACCACGAGGTGGCTCTGCCGCGGGGTGAGTCGAGAGAAGTTCGTGCAGAGGGACTCTGGGCCGACTACACGGTCACGACTCCGCTGGAACATGCCCAGGTCGGCCTCGAATCGTTCGCCGTGCTGCTCGACGACCCCGCGGACACGTACGGGGAGATGCGCGGCGAACGCGTGCCGTTCGGTCTCGACCTCGACTGGGAGACCGACGGCGGCACGTACGCGTACCCGGGAGTCACCCGATACGAAGTGCCGTGTCGCGTGCACGGAGAAGTCCTCGTCGGTGACGAGACGATCGCACTCGACGGGTGGGGGCAACGGGACCACTCGTGGGGGAACCGGGACTGGTGGTCGTTCGGTTGGAGCTGGACGGCCGGCCGCCTCGACGACGGCACCCGGTTCCACGGCACCGCTGTGGACCTCGCAGGGACGCCCCTCTACGGCACCGGCTACGTGCAGACACCGGATGGCAGGATGACCGCGGTGGCCGACACCGGCCATTCCGACGAGTTGGGGGAGCACGGCTTCCCCACGGTCACCGACTGGCGATTGGACGAACTCGAGTTGAAGGTCGAGCCGGTCGCCTTCTCGCCGGTGCTGCTCGTGTCACCGGATGGGCGTGAGAGTCGCTTCCCGAGGGCCTGGACGACCTTCACGACCAAGGACGGCCGAAAGGGTCACGGCTGGACCGAATGGAACCAGCCGCCAACCTGAGACCGCCTTTCGACTCTGCTCAAGGGCCGCCTTTCGACTGCGCTGCGCTGCGCTCAAGGGCCGCCTTTCGACTGCGCTGCGCTGCGCTCAAGGGCCGCCTTTCGACTGCGCTGCGCTGCGCTCAAGGGCCGGTAGGACTTCGCTCAAGGGGCGGGCCTGTTCGGTCGTTGAGCGAGCGGAGCGAGTCGAAACGACAGCCCCGGAGTGGTCAGTCGACGGCGGCCTGGGCTTCGCCCGACTTCTTCGAGAAGGCGATGGCCCCGAAGACGACGACGGCCGCAACCACGGCGATGACGATCGCCAACGCGTCGGGGGACTGCTTGAGCTCGAGGAGCTTGTCGGTGTCGTAGCGGTTGACGATCGCCGGGAGGATCAGCAGCGAGATCAGGTTCATCACCTTGATCAGCGGG
>JAGQSN010000035.1:0-18365 GCA_020439555.1 Acidimicrobiales bacterium
GAGATCATGGGCCGCAACAAGTTCGGGCCCCAGCGCGGCCCTTGGGAAGATCACGACTGGCTCGGCTGGTGGGGTGACGTGCCACCGTTTCACACACCCGTGTTCGTACTCACCCACCATCCCCGCCCCTCCTTCACCTTGGACGACACGACGTTCCACTTCATCGACGCCACACCCGCCGAGGCCCTCGCCGCTGCGGCCGAGGCTGCCGACGGCAAGGACGTTCGTCTCGGCGGTGGTGTCGCCACGGTGCGGGAGTTCCTCGAAGCCGATCTGGTCGACACGCTGCACATTGCGATGGCCCCAGTCGAGATCGGTCGAGGTGAACGCCTGTGGGATTCACCCGAGGATCTGTTGGACCGCTACCACCTGGAGAGGGTGCCCAGTCCGAACAGCGGGATCGTGCACCACATCTTCTGGCGTCGATAGCCGGTCACGACGGGCGGGGCTGTCCCATCAGGTCGGCGACCAGGCGACGGCGCGACGCGCCGGTGGCCTTCCACGTCGCGGGATCGGCTTCGGTTTGGTGGCGTCGGGTGATCTCGTCGGCCCAGTGGGCACGGCCTGTCTCCCGAAGTCGGGTGAGGTAGGCGGGTAGGTGGCCTCGGGTGTGATACGGGCCGCCTTCGGCCAGGACGGTCTCGATCGGGTCGATCCCGTACGCGTCACCGGTGCTGTCGTCGGGTGCGCCGGGCCCTAGTTGTTCGGCGAGCCAGCCCTCCAGGATCGTGCGTGCACCTGCGACCAGGTCCGGTCGGCGCTCGGCCTGGTCGTCCGTCTGGTGCGGGTCGGTTCGCACGTCGAAGAGCATCTCGTCGGGCCAGCAGTGGTAGCCGTCGTGCCAGGTCCGCAGGTACAGGTGGTCGCCGAAGCGGACGCCCCGTTGGCAGGTCCACGCCCCCTGCGTCAGCACCAGGTTCTCCCGCCCCACTGCGACCGTGCCTGCCCGTAGCGGCGCGGCGAGCGAACGGCCGTCCCACACGTCCTCGGGCACGATCCCGCCGGCCAGGTCGACCAGCGTCGCCCCGACGTCCAGGTGGTAGTGCAGCCCGGGTTCTACCCGTGGCGCGAGGCCGGGCCAACGCAGGATCGCCGGGATGTGGGCGGTGACCTCGTCGGCTCCCTGGTGGTCGGAGTACACGCCGAGCTCGCCGAAGGCTTCGCCGTGGTCGGAAGCGACGAGGACAGCGGTCTCGTCCAGCACCCCTAGTTCGTCGAGACGGTGGAGCACGGCTCCGACGGCGTCGTCCGCGTAATGGATGCCGACGTCGTAGCCGTCGAAGATGGCCTTGACGTCGTCCATGGACGCAGCGTTCCAGGGGTGGCGGCTCGGTGGCGGGCCCCATTCGTCGGGCCGGAAGCCCCACGGTTCCTGCGCCGAGTGCGGGCCGGGCAGGTCCCAGTTGCGCTGGCGCACCTCCTCGGTGTGCCACGCCGGGACGGAGTCCCCGGCGAAGGGGTTCCCGTAGTCGTCGGGGGTGTTGTAGGGGGTGTGGGGGTCCCACAGGTGCAGGTGCAGGAACCACCGGTCGGCCTGGCCATGGCGGTCGAGCCAGTCGATCGCTGCGGGCAGTACCTGGTCCGCCCGCTCGGCTCCCATGCCGCGCATGAGGTTCATGGCTTCCATGAACCCGTGGTTCCACCAGCTGGCGGAATGACGGAACGGGAAGCTGGATATCGACGCCGTGTGGTAGCCGGCCCAGTAGAGACGCCACGCCCATGAGGTGCGCATCCGCTCCCCCATGAACTCACGCAGCGGTCCTTCCGGGCGCAGGTCGGCGGCGAGGCCTCCGTGGCTGACGACACCGTTGCGGGTGCCGAAGGTTCCGGTGGCGAGCGCGGTGCGGCTCGGCAGGCAGGGCACGTCGGATGCGTAGACCCGTTCGAAGCGGATCGCGTCCGCGGCGAGCGCGTCGATGTTGGGGCTGGTCGGGCGGTGGTAGCCGTAGCAGCCGAGGTGGTCGGGTCGCAGGGTGTCGATGTCGACGTAGAGGATCCTCATCCCAGCTCACCCCTGTGACCGTGCGGACGGGGCCGTGTCGGTGGCTCGCACCGACCTCGGCGCCCGGGGCAACAGTACGAGCGCCGCCGGGACGACGCCGCGTTGCCGTGTCAGTAGTGGCGAAGTTCGACGACGTTGCCGTCGGGGTCGCGTATGTACAGCGACGTAGCGGTGCCTTGGGCTCCGAAGCGCTGATCGGGTCCATCGAGGACGTCGAAGCGGCCACTGTCCTTGAGGGCTTGGAGGTCGACGGGCTCCACGACCAGGCAGAAGTGGTCGACGTTGCGGCCGTCCGGGTTCGTCTCGAGCAGGTCGATGATCGTGGTTGCGTCGACGCGCGCCGAGGGGAAGAACACTTCGCCCCTGCGCCACTCGTCAACCCGTTCCGGCTGCAACCCGAGCTCACCCAGGTAGAAGGCCAACGATCGCTCGACGTCGGAAACGTTGAGCACGATGTGGTCGAGGCCCGTGACGGTCACCGGGGGAAGGGCTTGCTCGGCGTCCATGGTGACGGTCTACCGCGTTCGTCGGCCGGTCGGCCGGGGCGGTCAAATCACCTTGCCGGTCAGGGCCACGACGACTTCAGAGCTGATCGAACAACCTGTCGATGATCGAAGGGAGGCTCTTTCCTCCGTAACGTCCCCGCCTCGTTTCACCAGGGCGGGGAGTCGATGACGACCCGATCGAGTGGGGATGACGTGTGGCCGAAGCGACCGTCGTCGGCGAGCCACGACTCGTGGGCGGCGACGATCTCCTTGCGGTTACGTGCCACGTAGTTCCACCACATGACGGGCTGGTGTTCGAAGAGTGCACCACCGATCAGGAGCAACCTCGCTGGGCCATCCACTTCGATGTCGAGTTCGTCGCGACCGACGCCCAGGTAACCGAGTTGACCGGGACGGATCGGGCGGTCGTCCACGATCAGGGTCCCGATGGTCGGTATCAAGGCGTGCTCGAAGGAGGGATCGAGGGGCACGGTCGTTCGACCCGACCGGAGGGAGAGGTCGATTCCGACGTGGTCGGTGTCGCGCCGGGCCGGCGACGCGGCGCCGTTGAACACCCCGACCAGGATGGTCGCCTCGGCGGAGCCGATCTCGACCCGAGGCAGTTCGGCGTGATGCTCGAATGCCGGCTCGCCGTGCCGGGTTGCGTCCGGCTGGGCGACCCAGAGTTGCACCCCGTGGAGTGGTCCGGCGTACCGGCCGGTGGCTTCCTCGGAGTGGGACACCCCTCGGCCGGCGGTCATCAGGTTCAGTTGTCCGGGCCGGATGATCTGCTCGGAACCGAGGCTGTCGCGGTGCAGGACCTCGCCATCGATGAGCCACGTGACGGTCTGGAGGCCGATGTGAGGGTGGGGACCGATGTCGAGACCGTGCTCGGTGGTCACCTCACCGGGGCCCATCAGGTCTGCGAAGCACCAGGCCCCGACCGTCCGCAGTTCCCGTCGGGGCAGGACCCGCTCGACGCCGAACTCGCCGACGGTCGCGTGGCGGCCGTCGAGAACCTCGATCCGAGAAGGTTCCATCGGGTCGACCGTCCGGCCCGGCGGAACGTCCGAGGTCGGGTCCTGAGCGCTCATGGCCCGAGCCTACGAGCGCTCCCGAGCGGACGCGCCGCCGGGTCTCGTCTCGCCGGAATCACCGGCCCCGAGCACACCAACCCCACAATTTCGAGACTGGTCGTGCCTTTGCTGCCTACGCTTCGCCCGTGGTCTGGCGACGGGTCTGCACCGCGTTCTTGGGGGTTGCTCTGTTGACCGCTTCGGCATGCAGTTCCGACGAGGCGAAGTCGGCCCCCACCACCAAGGCAGCGCCCGCTGTTTCGACGACCACTGCACGGCTCGTCGACGGAGATTCCGGCTTCGCCACCTCGCACGGATTGCGGATCCACTACGAGGTCCACGGCAAGGGCGCACCGTTGGTGCTCGTGCACGGCTGGGGGGCGAGCATCTGGACCAATTGGGACGTCACCGGATGGTTGGATGCCCTGAAGCCGCTGCGCACGGTCATAGCAATCGACATCCGCGGCCACGGCGACAGCGACAAGCCGCATGACGGCAAGCTCTACGGCTACGCCCCCATGTCCGACGACGTCATCGCCGTGATGGACCACCTGGGAGTTGCCAAGGCCGATTTCGTCGGTTACTCGCTCGGGGCGTTCGTCGGGGCACACCTGTTGGGCCACGAGCCCGACCGCTTCACCTCCTTCGCACTCATCGGCATCGGCGACGAGGACAAGGCATCCCTTGCCCTGGCGCCCCGGATCGCCGCGGCGCTACGGGCCCCGGCCGTGAAGGACGTGACCGATTCCGAGGCTGCCATGTACCGCACGCTGGTCGACGCCGACCCTCGCACCGACCGGGAGGCGCTCGCGTTGGCCGCGTTGGAGATGTGGCCACAGGGTTACCCGATCAAGGTCGGTGGACCGGGGTTGGCCGACACGAAGGTCCCGGTCCTGATCCTCAACGGGGCCGACGACCCGTACGCGAAAACCGACGACGCATTCGCCGCAGCGATCCCCGGCTCCCGTCTGGTCGAGATCCCCGGCGCCGACCACCTCGGGATCTTCACCCACCCACAGTTCAGGAAGACCGTGATCGACTTCCTGTCCCGGAACGGTCACTAGCCGGACGCTCGAAAGCGAATCGGCAAAGGACGGGCCGAGGCAGCGCGCGTAGCATGAGTGCTACGATTGTCGCATGTCAGCAGTCGCGGTTCGAGATCTGCGCAACGAGACCCGCAAGGTTCTCGAGCGAGTCCGCTCCGGCGAGGTCGTCACGATCACCGTCGACGGGTTGCCGATGGCCGAGCTGCGGCCGTTGGCGGAGCGACCGCGGTTCGTCGACCGACGGACGTTCGCCGCTCTGATCGCGTCGAAGCAGGCCGATGCTGAACTCGCAGGCGATCTCACGGATCTCGCTCCTGACACGACCGACGACCTCCCGTGGTAGTCGCCGGCCTGGCCGACACGAGCGTCTTCATAGCCCGCGAGTCCGGGCGCGGGATCGACGTCGACGCACTGCCCGAACGACTTGCAGTGTCTGCGATCACGATCGGCGAACTCCGAGCCGGCGTTCTCGCCGCAACCGACGTGGACACCGCTGATCGCCGCCTCTCTGCGTTGCAGGCGGCGATGACACTGGATCCGTTACCCATCGACGGGCAGGTCGCGGCGGTGTGGGCCCGGCTGCGCGTCGCGCTGCGCGACGAAGGGCACCGGATGGGTGTGAACGATTCGTGGATCGCCGCGACCGCGCTCGCGCACGATCTGGCGATCGTCACCCAGGACGACGACTTCGTCGACATCCCAGGGCTCGAAGTCGTTCGGGTCTAGCGGATCTCAGAAGAACCCGGCTGCCGCCACCGTGTCTCCCGACGCGGGCGGTGCCGGCTACCCCTCGGGTTCGAGAACGAACAGTGGAATCTGCCGGGTGGTCGATGCCTGGTACTCGTCGTAGCTGGGCCAGACCTCCATCGCACGAGCCCACCAGGTCGCCTTCTCCTCTCCTTCGACCTCGCGCGCGAGCAGGTCGTGGAGTGTGGCCCCGTCCTGGACGCGGGCGACTCCGTGGGCGCGCAGGTTGTGAACCCAGTTCGGGTTGGTCGGTGCCCCGCCCTGCGAGCCGATCACGGCGTAGCTGCCGGCTTCGTCAGTTGTGCGCACCAGCGGTGTCTTGCGCACCTTTCCGGACTTCGCGCCGAGCGTCCACAGCACGATCCACTTGTCACCGACGAGTTCACTGGGTGCCGTGCCGCCGGTCTGCTCGTAACGCTCGACCTCCGCAGCGATCATGTCCCACGGACTCGGCTCGTACTCGGCGTCGAAACCTGACACGGCAATCCCCTTGTTCTGGCGGCACGCCTGGTGGCACGGCCGATCCCGAACGACGATAGAGGCGTCGATTTCCCATCCCACCCTTCGGAGCCGCGGCGTCGCTCCGGGGATCCACGGCGCTGCCGGGAGGTCGGTCGGCAACTCTGAGGATCACGCCATCGGCGGCCGCCGTCCCTGGTGGAGCACCGACGAGCGTGAGAGTCGAGGACCCGGGGCCGACGGATGTCAGGTCGTTTCGACGGGGAGGCCCGGGCCTGCCTTGGCGCGTACTTGTCGAACGTCGAGCGGTTCCTGGCACTCGCTGCAGACGACGACGCCGTGCATGTCGTTCCCGCACTCCTCGTGGTGAAGGACAAGCGGAGTCCCCTCGGGGCCTGTCATCCACTTCTCTCCCCATGCAGCCATCGCGGCGAGGATCGGGTAAACGTCACGGCCCTTGTCGGTCAGTCGGTACTCGTTCCGTGGCGGGTTGTCCTGGTACTGGACCCGGGTGAGCAGACCTTGTTCGACGAGCGTGTTCAAGCGCTGGGTGAGGATGTTGCGGCCGGTGCCGAGGGCCTCCTGGAACTCGTCGAATCGGCGAGTTCCGAGGCATGCCTGGCGAATGATCAGGAGGTTCCAGTGGTCACCGAGCACGCTGGCGCTTCGTGCGATCGTGCACGGCCAGTCCGAGGTGTCGGTCCGCTTCACGACACCGATCGTAGGTAGCTCGGCGACGAACTGAACCCGAGTCCCGGCTCACCCATCGCCGAACGTCTCGCCGTCGCAAACGAGTCGGGCTCGGCCTCGGGCATGTCAGTACCCCTTGAAGACCGCGGGTCGCCGTTCGAGGAACGAAGCGATCCCTTCCTGGAAGTCCTCCGTCGCGAGGACCGCAGCAGCCATCGATGGGATCGCCGCGATCGCGGCAGGTTCGTTCTCCTCGAGTGCCCGGCGTGCGTTGGCGATGGTGTGTTGCAGGGCGATCGGACCGCAGGACGTCATCTCCTTGGCGATCGCGATCGCCCTGTCGATCTGGGTTCCCGGTTCGACGACCTCCTGTACGAGACCGATACGAAGCGCTTCGGCGGCATCGAACTCGTCGGCCCGCAGGAGGTGGTACATGGCGTTGCCCCAGCCGGCGCGCTGCACGTAACGGATCGTCGCTCCACCCAATGGCGCCAAGCCTCGCTTCGGTTCCATCTGACAGAAGCGGGAGTCCGACGACGCGACGATGACGTCTCCCGCGAGCGCGATCTCGATACCGATCGTGAACGTAATGCCTTGCACGGCGGTGACGAGCGGCTTGCGGAGGCGGCGTCCGAGTCCGTACGGGTCGACCGCCGCGTCCGGCAGATCCATCGACCCGTCCGGCCCGAAGAACAGCGGCATCTCGAGTCCGGCCGTCGTGTGCTCGCCGGCGAAGGACAGCACTCCCACGAAGAGGGAAGGGTCCTCATCCAGCCGCGTGTAGGCCTCCGCCAACTCGGTGACGATCTTCGGGGTGAAAGCGTTCTTGCGTTCCACCCGGTCCACGGTCATCACCAGGACGTGGTCGTCGACCACCACCGTGGTCACCTGACCATGGGGATGCCGAACCGACTCGTTTGCGCTTCCTTGCTCCATGTGCGGCACGTTACGAGACTAGGTTTCATCATGCAACTCACTATCGGCAGGCGTTCCTCAAGGCGATGTAGGTCGTCGACGTTCGCGGCGTTAAACGCCACGGCGGCCCCGAGGAGTTCGGCGCTGACCGTGCGTGGATCTTCCAGTCCACCCACAAGGGGCGCGACATCCGCTACGACCTAGAACGTTCCGCATGATTGGAGACGACGTAGTCCTCGCCAACGGCCGAGCAACCCTCGATGCACCATCGGGACCGCTGGCCGGGATCAACCACGCGCTGAAACCGTCGTCCTGACCCAGGTGGGCGACCACGGGAAAGCGATCGCCTTCCACTACACCCTCGTCATGTTCTGACATGAGGTTCGCAGAACGAGACTGATCAGTCGGCCGCACGGCAGAGTTCGACGATGCGACCGTCGCACGCTTCGATGCCCTTCCAGTCCGTTCGCCGCATGCGCCACACGCACTCGGCACCGGCTTCGCCAGATGCGTCGACCGCGTCCGGGAGTTCGCCCACGTAGGAGAAACCGAGACCCTTCGGGACACCGCGGCTCGCGACGTTGGCCTTGTAGTGATGCACTTCGACGACGTCGATCTCAGGTTGCGAGAAGGCGGCCTCGGTCAACAGCACCGTCGCAGCCGAAGCGAGGCCTCGGCGGACATGTGACTCCGTATCCAGTAGCCGACTTCGAGCCCGGCTGGTCCGATTCGTCGGTGCAGCCCACAGCCACCGACGAGATCGTCGTCGAACGTGATGGCGTAGTACGCGTCACCGCCATTCAGACGATCACGTTCCCAAGTCTCGAAGAGTCCGATCCTCTGTTCCCTCGGCAGGGGCTCGTCACGCACCCACGGAAGCCACGGTCGGAGGTGATCGAAGCTTCCTACGAGCACGTTCGTCAGCGCCTCGGCATCGCCCGGGTTCCACGTGCGCAGCTTCACCCGCCCGAACCCGACAGTCGGCGGTAGCACTCCATCCACCACCGCATGCTCGCGCCCGACGCCAACAGACCGTAGAGAGTTTCAACCGCGACCCCCCGACAGTTGGCCGGCGATTCTCGGCGAGGTCATCCGACTCGCCTGATTGCCTTGGACGCGGCACCATCGGGCGGTGGCGCGCGAGACGACAACACGGATCACTGTCCTCACCGGCGCCGGGATCTCCACCGACTCGGGTATCCCGGATTTTCGGGGACCCAAAGGAGTGTGGACCCGGGACCCCGACGCCGAGAAGCTGTTCACGATCGGCAACTACCTGAACGACCCGGCCATCCGCCGACGCTCGTGGCTGGCTCGCCGAGGCAACCCGGCATGGGGTGCCGAACCGAACCGTGGTCACCTCGCCCTGGTCGAGTTGGAACGACGCGGGGCCTTACGTGGAATGGCCACCCAGAACATCGACCGCCTGCACCAGAGGGCAGGCACCTCACCGGAACTCGTGTACGAACTGCACGGAAACATGGTCGAGTCCCTCTGCACCGGATGTGGCGCCCGCGGCCTCACCTCCGACGTGCTGGACCGCATCGACGCCGGCGAGGACGACCCCGCCTGTCTGCTGTGCGGATCGATCCTCAAGACCGCCACCGTGATGTTCGGCGAGACCCTCGACCCCGACGTCCTGGACGCCGCCATCGTCGCTGCCGCGGAGTGCGACGTGTTCCTCGCAATCGGCAGCACCCTCACCGTTCATCCCGCGGCCGGGCTTTGCGACGTCGCTGTACGAGCCGGAGCGGAGCTCGTCGTCGTCAACGGGAGCGAGACCGCGTATGACGACGTCGCCCACCGAGTGTTGAGGGGATCGATCAGCGAACTCCTCCCGCCACTCGTCGACGAACTTGTCCCGCAAGCCTGAACTGCGGCGCCCCCGAGGATCGATCCTCGGCCGAGATCCGCGCCTATGAGGGAGGCCACGAGGCCCCAGGTGATCCCAACCCTACGGTGCCCGTAGAGGCAACCCCCGTGAGCCGAAGGCGTGCCGATCTCGGTTTCAGGTCCCAGGTCCGGTCTTCTGAAGCCTGTACAGCACGTGGGGGCGGAGGCGATGGCCTGTAGGCAGTTTCGGGTGGTCGAAGTCGTCCGACGGGTCGTGCGTCATGCCGAGCTTCTCCATGACTCTCCGGGAAGCCGTGTTGCCCTCCCACGTGAAGGACACGATCTCGCCGAGCCGAAGACGGTCGAAGCCATCGGCCAGCACCGCCTTGGCCGCCTCGGTCGCGTAACCCGGCCCCAACTCGATTCCGCCAACCGCCACCCACGACCGAGACTCTCGCCGCGATCGGCACCAACGGCCCCGACAGCGAGGCCCGGCAGCGGCGGGAGCCATGATCGCTCTGGTCCGGGCCGGGCACGCGTCCGGCGACGTACGGGACTCGCTCCATGCCGCCGAGGTCGCGATGACGCTCAACTGGGCAATCCTCCAGGTGATCCTGCTCTGGTCCTCGACCGCGGGAGCCGAGCCCAGCCTTGGGTGGTTGGTGCGGCGGCGTCTGCTAATCGCCATGCACGGGGTCGCCATCGGGGACGGAGAGGGGGTGTGACTCAAGGCCCGTTCCATCGGCCGACGACCCGATCGACGTCCGTGCCACACATGGCGCCGGGCGAGTCCACGGGCACCGCGAGTCGCGTTGCGTAGCAAGAACGGTCGGGCGTGCGGTGCTCGGTGGCACTCATACTGACCGTCATGAGTTCCCCGCCACGCGACCGGTTGCGCGAGCTGCTCGATGCCGTGCTCGGTGAGGGCTCGGACGCCCCCGCCTCGGGGACGAGGGTCCGGCTCAGCGACTTGGCATCGTCGGCTCACTCGTCGATGTTCCACTTCGCCCGTCAGGTCGCGGCCGCGACCGGTGAGGCTCCTGTCGAGCTGCGCCGCCGCGTCACGCTCGAACGCGCTGCTTGGCGACTCGGCGAGGGCGCATCGGTCACCGATGTGGCGTTCGAGGCGGGCTACGACTCGGTGGACGGGTTCGCGAGAGCGTTTCGCCGCGCCTACGGCTGCGCGCCGAGCGCCCACCGCGGCAATGGCCGCAACGGGCATTGGCTCCCTGCGCCCAACGGGCTGCACTTTCATGCCCCCGGAGGTCTCTACCTGTCGTCCGCCACGGTTCCACCGGTCGGCAGCGCTGGGGAAGTCGTCGCATTGTTGGTTCACCACGACCTTGACGACGTCGACCGGCTCCTCACCGCTGCCACCGCGCTCACGCCTGACGCATACCGGGCGCTGCGACTGCCAGGTCACCGGACGATGGAATGGGGTGAACCAGCCGAGTCACTCTCCGCCGTCCTTCGGCACCTCGTGCTCGACAAGCTGCAGTGGCTGGCCGCTATCGACGGCGAGGACGCTCCGAACCTCGAGGGAGATGAGCTCGCCGACCTCACCGCCTGGCACAACGAGATCGCCCCCCGCTGGCTGGCGCTCATGCGTGAGATCGACCGTGAGCAGCGCTGGAACGACAGCATCGTCGATGCCCTGTGCGACCCGCCCGAGTCGTTCCGCCTCTCGGAGATCGTCGCCCACGTCGTCACCTTCTCGGCCCACTATCGCCAAATCGCCCGGTGGATGCTCGCCGACGCTGGCGTCGCCCGAGTGCTCACTGGACCCCTGGACCCCGATCCGATCATCTGGCACCGCCGGTCAGGAGGACCGCTATGACCCGTTTCCGTTACTACACAGCATCCACCCTCGACGGTTTCATCGCCGACCCGCACGATTCCCTCGACTGGCTGTTCGAGCAGAAACACGACGCCGACGGACCGCTCAACTACGACGACTTCGCCGCCGAGATCGGAGCGCTCGCGATGGGCGCTACGACCTACGGGTGGATCGTCGACCACATGGCAGAGACCGGCGAGGCATGGTCCTATGACCAACCGACGTTCGTCTTCACCCACCGCCGGCCAGAACCGATCGTTGACACCGTGACCTTCGTCAGCGGCGACCCCGGTGAGCATCGCGAGACGCTGCTGAACGCGGCCGGCCACCGCGACGTTTGGGTGGTCGGCGGCGGTGGACTTGCCGGGCAGTTCGCCGCCGCATCGATGCTCGACGAGATGATCGTCTCCTACGCCCCGGTCACTCTCGGTGCCGGCAGACCGCTGTTCGGGCTGGCGTGCGACTTCGAACTTGTCGAGCACGGCCGCAACGGTGCCTTCCTCGTGTCCCGCCACCGCGTCGTCGGCCCGCGTCAACCGACCCCTGTTCTCACATGACCAGCACGCGCCTCTCGCCTCGTCTGCGCGCCGTCGTCGACGCCCTACCGCTGGGTGCCTAAACCAGGCCGCACGCGGGCGGTGTCTGCCGCTCAGGTCCACTCCTACGCGGCGAAGGCCGAGGAGTTCGCCGAGGCGTGGCCAGCGATATCGAGGCTGGCCGCAACATCGCCGCCACGAGCCTCTCCATCCACGCCGGCATCAACTCCGCCGACGCCGCCTGCGGCGCTCGCCTCGGCAAGCGGGCCGCAGGCGAGGACCACGACCAGGTCCTCGTAGCGATGGAGCTCTTCTGCGAAGCGCTGTACGGCGAGCGCGCCACTTGAAATCCACAGGCTGAATTTCAAGCATCCGCGCGCAACCTTGATCCCCGCGCCAGCGCCTGCACCGGTGCGAGAAATTGCACGCCTGGAATTCAAGGTTCATGGCACTAAGCTTGAGATATGCAGATCGAGCGGTTCCGCGAGTCACCCACCGGGAGACTTGTCCCGATCACCGTCGAGGAGGCCGGCCACGAGGTCAACCACTTCGCGTTCGCCCCCAACCCGCTGCCGTCCGATCTCAACCTCAGCCCCAAGACCTGGGGTGCGGCGATCGATGCCGCACACCACCTCGGCCGCCTGGACGCGCTGGCCAAGGAACTCCTGCCGAACCCAATGCTCGTCTCCCGTCCGACCATCCGCCGGGAGGCGGTCAGCACCTCGGCGCTCGAAGGAACGTTCGCGCCCGCCGCCGACGTCCTCAGCTCGGAGCTCGATGCGGACATCCCCCGAAGCCACGCCGTCACCGAAGTGCTGAACTTCATCCACGCCACCGAGCAGGGCATCGCGCGGATGAAGGTCCTGCCGATCAGCACTCGCCTCGCGTGCGAGCTGCAGGAGACCCTGATCAGTGGCACGCCGAGCGAGGACTGGCAGACCGGGAAGGTCCGCCAGACCCAGGTACTCATTGGGCCCTACAAGGGCTGCAGCGTGCTCGAGGCGACCTACATCCCGCCCCCGCCCGGAGACGAGCTCTCGAACGGCATGTCCGACTGGGAGAAGTGGATCCACAACGAGACGGATCTTCATCCCGTCATCCGCGTCGCCGCCGCTCACTACCAGTTCGAGGCCCTGCACCCGTTCACAGACGGGAACGGCCGGATCGGGCGCCTCATCGCCATCCTCCAGCTCATGGACTACGGGCTCCTCAGCGAGCCCCTGATCAACCTCTCGCCGTACTTCGAGGCGCAGTCGGACCGGTATCGCCACCTGCTGCGGGAGGTGAGCACGGCCGGAGCGTTCGACGAGTGGCTCACCTACTTCTGCAATGCGCTCAGCGTGCAGGCGAAGGACGCCGAGTCCCGCATCCGAGCCCTGCTGGCCTGGCGGGAGGATGCGCTGTCCACCTTGCGGGCCCGAGGGATGAAGGGAGTCGCGCTCTCGGTGACCGAGAAGCTCATCGAGTTTCCATCACTGACCGTCAAGCACGTCTCGGCAACCCACAATGTGAGCGTCCAAGCCGCCAACCACGCTGTCGCCCGGCTCACCGAGGCCGGCATCCTCGAAGAGGTCACCGGCCGCAGCTACAACCGCGTATTCCAGGCGCCTGCCGTGCTGGACATCCTCTTCCGGCCTTCACCGACGCCCACCCGTTAGAAGTCGGCCCAGGAACAAGGAGGGCCCATCCTCTCGGATGGGCCCTGACCTGCGGTTTCGTTGCTGGCGGGGGCAGGATTTGAACCCGCGACCTTCGGTAATGAGGTGCTTCTGGGCCGTTCCAGCTCGTGACCCCTCATGACTGAATGCGTCTCTGACCTCGGGTTTCGTGTTCCAAGCCGTCCCGGTTGCTTCCGTCAGAATCACCTCGTGACGGCCCGCCCGTTAGACGGCCCGTTAGAAACGGACCCGCTCGCGAAGCCAGTTGGCGACCCATTCCTCGTCCACCTCGCCAGCAGCGACCGCCATCATCGCCTCCTCGGCCTGGTCAACGTCAGGCGGGTCCGGGTCCCACACACCAGCGTTGAAATCAACGAACAGCAGCAGCGACGCCCAGGAGGCGCGCTTGTTGCCGTCTGGCAGCGGGTGGTTCCACGCCAGGCGACAGCACAGGATCGCTGCCTTGTCGTAGATGTCCGGGTAGAAATCATCGTCGCCGAACCCGGCGGCCGGAGCGTGGAGCGCGCTGTCGGCAAGGTCGATACGGGAGGCCTTCGCCAGGGTGGCTGCCTCGACGCCGGTCACCTGCTCGGCGAGCCAGAGGTACTCGGCGAGGTCGAGGTACCGGATCACTTCGCCAGGCGCTCGAGGAGCTCCTTGTCACGTTCGAGGAGGCGCTTTGCCCGCTGGGTGAAGTCCTTGTCGGCGCGCACCCGGTCGATCTCTGCCGAGAGCGAGTCGACGATGAGCTGGTTCACGCTGGTGCCCTTCACTCGCGCCACGGCCTCAGCGTGGTCGGCGAGCTCCTCGGGCAACCGCACGGTCGTCTGCTTTGCCATGCACTCACGATATCGCGACATCATGGCGTGGCGGTCCGAGGCCGAGCCGCGGCGGCGGCCTCCTCAACCGTGACGAAGGGACCGAGCCACTGACCGTTGTCCGAGCGAGTCCCGCCGCCCTGCCCGTTCCCGTCGTTGCAGTGCCCGCACTCGCTGCGGTGGACGGTCGCCCGATGGCCGTTCGCCCTCAAGTTCTCGTCGACCCAGTAACTCACAAGTCGCTACCTCCCAGAAGCTCGATCGTCGTGCGACCGCGCGCCCCGAACGGCGTCACCCTTTGTCGCGCGTCAAGTAGTTGGAAGGATTTCGTGGGGTAGAAAGGTGGGTGTGGTGGGGCTGGCGAGGCCGAGGTGCACCTCTTCGGGCCGGTTCCACGCGAGTGCCTGGTGTGACCTCGTCGTGTTGTAGTCGTGGCGGTAGGCGTCGACTCGTTCGGCGAGCTCGACCGCGTCGGCGATGTCATCGAGGTAGAGCCACTCGTACTTGAGGGTTCCGAACCCGCGTTCGCGTGACCCGTTCTGACCCGGTGTGCGCACCCGGGTGCGGACGTGGACCAGTTCGGGGTGTGCGGCGATGAACGCTTCGAAACGAAACGACCGGAACGGGCCACCGTTGTCGGTCACGATCGTCACCGCCGGGAGGATCTCCCCGCCCGCGGCTTCCCGTACGCCGTGCGCTACCGGATCCTCGACGACCGTGTGATCGTGATGGCCGTCCTCCACCAACACCGACACCCCCGACTTCGGCACCGACCGCGAACCCTGACACCGCCCAGCGGCACCTCGCCGACAGCCGGCCGCGACCGACGGCCACCTTCGGGTTGGCGTCGAACTGGTCGATCATCGTTGAGGAGCTACATCGTGCAACGCAGGACCGCTTCGACGTCGTCGCGTAGGCCGCCGAGAATGCCGACGCTGGCGCCCGCGGCAGCATCATCGATGCCGTCTTGCGCCACCCGACCACCCGTGCGGGCACACTCATGAGCGACGGACACACCTTGCCGTGGTGGCGGCCGAGCCGATTGCCGGCGGCCAGCTCGCGTCACGTCTCACTCGTCAGAGGCGCAGCACGCTCGGCTGACAGCCTGGTGCGTTCAGGTCCCGACGACTCGGACGAGCAGGTCACGTCGGCTGCTGGCTCCCGTCTTGGCGAAGATCGCCTTCAGATGGTCCTGCACGGTGTGCTCCGACAGATGCATTTGGCGTGCGAGCGCTCGAGTGTCGCCACCGGCAGCGACCCGCTGCAGCAGCTCGGTCTCACGCGACGTGAGACCCGACGACCTTGCGATGAGATCGCACCGATCCGACGATGTCGCCGGTTCGATCGTCACCGCGATGTCATCGCCGATCCGAGCAGCTCGAAACCTCAACCAGGCTCCTTCGGGCAGCCGAACCCGGGCATGAGGTGGGTGGGGGTCGATCCCGCGCTCGCTCGCGCGGAGTTGCGCCGCCACGTTGTACGCACCGGCCGGGACCGCCCGCGCCGCGCCGTCCGGTGGAACCAGCGCACGGAGGAAGCGCTCGGAGTCCTCGGTCTGCGCTCTCACTGAGAGGTCGGACGACAACACGAGCACCCCGGGACCCGAGCGGGACGTAGCGGCAGGTCCGGTCGCCGAAGCCGCGAAGCTCTGTCGGGCGCACCGCCGGATCCCCGCTGTCACTGCGTCAGCTTCAGCCGCCAGCACCGACAGCTCACCCTCGTCGAACGTGGCGCCGCGGCGCCACAGATCCAGGAACGCCCAGCACCCGAAACGGTCACGGAACACGACCGACGCGACATCGGTGACCCCGTGATCGGAGAGCAACTCGCGCCACACCGCACTGAGCTCCGGTCGACCGCCCGTGGCCGCGAGCAGACCTGCGACCGAGACGTCGAGCAAGGTCCACCGGTTCACCGTGGTCGAGTACTTCAGTTCGATCAGACGCGGCAGCACTGCGAACACCGAGCCGACATCGGCCAGCGGATCACTTCCGACCTCGGTCGCCGGGTCGGTGAGCAACCACACGAAGTCGTCGAAGCCGACCCGACGCCGGAATTCGTCGACCACCCCCAACCGCAACGCCCGAACGTCGGCTGCTGAACGACACACGTCTGCGACGGACACCCCCGAATCGTACGACGCGCCGACATGCGCCCTCCCCCCAGCAAGCTGGGATGGTCACGCCACCCGGCGATCCGTACGGTCCACTCATGGCAACCCTGCTCATCGAACACCCCATCACCGACTTCGACACCTGGGCGACCGCGTTCGAGTCGTTCGACGCCGCCCGCCACAACGCCGGTGTGCGAACTCACCGCATCACGCGACCCGTCGACGACGACCACTACGTCCTCATCGAGCTCGACTTCGACACTGTCGAAGCCGCCGAGAACTTCCGTCACTTCCTCGAGACAGCGATCTGGTCCACCCCCGACAACTCGCCCGCACTCGTCGGCACACCACACACCCGCATCGTCGTACCAGCCGCCACCTCCAAGTAGCCGACAGCGACACGCGAACCCCGACGCCGGCAGTGCGAACGCGTCCGACTTCCTCGAGCCGCAGCTCGCGTGCGCCACCCGTCCGGCCTGACAGGACCGTCGACGGCATGTATCAGCTCGACGAGGGGCCACCTTCACGAACAGCTCCAGCACGTCGTCCACATGATGCAGCACCTGCTCGGCCTCGCCCGTCGAGTGCAGGGCGCGGATCAATCGTCGAAGGTCAACGACTCCGATAGCGACCGGTGAGCAGCGATGTCCACTTGCAGCTCGGCGATCTTGCGTTCAGCAAGGGCGATCACATCAGCACCGGCGATGAGCCGCCGGGGCGGTGGATCCTCCTCGGCGATCGTCACCAACGCGGCGGCCAGCTTGTACGGGTCGCCGACCTGCTGGCCGTCCTGTGACTCCCACCAGACACGCTGCGCTGCGCTCCGCTCTGCGTAGTCGTCGACGCTGACCTCGGGCCACACGAGCGACGCAGCGCTCGCCAAGCCGGTGCGGAAGAAGCCCGGGTAGACCATCGTCGTGTGGATCCCGAATGGGGCGACCTCCGCCGACAGCGCCGACATCCAGCCCGCCAGGCCGGCCTTCGACGCCGCGTAAACCGACGAGTATTCGAACCCGATCAGACCGGCGCCCGACGAGATCGCAATCACGTGACCGGAGCGTTGCCGGCGCATCACCGGCAACACCGCACGCGTCACGTTCATCGGCCCCACCAGATTCGCCGCCAACTGCCGATCGACCTGCTCCGGAGACATCTCCTCGAAGAACCCCTTGAACGACGCCCCCGCGCTGTTCACCAACACATCGATACGACCGAACCGCTCCACCGCCGCCTCCACCGCGATCGATGCGTCGGCGGCATCACCGACGAAGACGGCAACGACCTCCCCATCGGCAGCGACGGCGAGCCGCGCGTGTTCGGAATCCGCGGGCTGTCGCTGTTCGCCGAATACCACGGCGACACGCGAGCAACAGCGGACGCCTTCGACGACGCCGGCTACTTCCGTACCGGAGACTGCGTCCGCCTCCTGCCCTCCGGAAGCATCCAATACGTCACTCGACTCAAGGACATGCTCAAAGTCGGCGGCGAGAACGTCGCGTCCGCAGAGATCGAACGCGTCTGCGGACAGGTGCCAGGCATCACGGCGGCTGCAGTCGTCGGCCGACGAGACGCGTTCCTCGACGAGGTGCCCGTCGCCTTCGTCGTCGCGCCCGGCCAGGACGTCGACGAAGTCGCGTCGAGCGTGCTCGCCGCATGCACCGATCAACTCGCCTCGTTCAAGGTCCCGAGATCCGTGCACGTCATCGACGAACTCCCGGAGAGCCTCATCGGCAAGATCGCCAAAGCCGAACTGCGCAAGCTTGCCGAGCACCTCGCAACGAGCTAACCCCGATCAACACCTCCGAAGCGCCCCGCCAAACTCGCCATGGCGAGCTACGACAGCACTTCGGCGCCCATGACGACCTTCGGGTTGTCGCCCATCCGAGGTTCATCCAGGTCCGCCATTCATCGGCGGGAGTGGGCACTCAGTTGCCTCCGTGGGCGCTCGTCCCAGCCGGCTCACCCGCTTCGAAGTGCGACGAGCAAGACCCAGTGCCTCCTGGCCCCGACGGGGCCCGACGAATGCACGCCAGCGCCCACGAGATCGGGGCGTTGACATCCGGTTGACACCGGGCAAGCGAAGAGGCCCTCCTCGCTGAGCGAAAAGGGCCTCTGACCAGGTACCTAAGTTGGTGGCGGGGGCAGGATTT